>NZ_KB902773.1:0-207974 GCF_000379585.1 Bradyrhizobium sp. WSM2793
TCTCACTCGTGCGCATGTCTATGCACGGCGTGGGCATGTTCACTGAGAGCCAATTCTTACAGAGGACGACATGGCCAAGAAAGCGAAGAAGGCAAAGAAGACCGCGAAGGCAGCTACCAAGAAGGTGGCAAAGAAGACTTCAAAGAAGAAGTAGTCGTATCGGCTACTGATATATTGCCGCATTCGGGTCGCACCCCGGATAAAAGCGAGACCTCCCAAAGGATATGAAGCGTCCTTTGCAGCCGTTTGGTATCGCGGCACGCTGAGATAAGGCCGGACCTTTGTGCAGGTGGCTGCTGCATAAAGGTCCGGTTTTTCGTTTCTGCCCCGCGAGGGCGTGATCTGCTCGAGCGCGAGGGATCGAAGCCGCAAGGCCGAGACGCTGCGCGGCTCGGTTCACGAGAGCCCGGTGCGGCGACAGCCGCACGCGCAAAACGGAGCAAGGAGCAACCACCTGAGCTCGGACGTCTGAAGCATCGGAAAACGGTTTCTTCAGTTCGTTCTTGCCCACCCCAGCACCTGGCCGGGCGGAAAATTCGGCCTTCGAAAAACCACGAGATCCCACGACCCGAATCCCAGTCGTGTGTTAGCGATGGGGAACGTCTGCGGGACTAAACGATTCGTCTCAGCGTGGGAGAACCTTTCAATGCTGATGACCAAGCAGAGACGGCCAGTGATCCGCACCCTGCGCGGTTGGGCGATCAACGTGCTGAACGAAGCCGGCGCCATCCGCGAATGCGAGGAGCACGGTTGGATGCAAGACCGCGCCGATCCGCATGCCCGAGAGCGGGCCTTCGATATCGCCCGTCGAGACCTGCCGGAAGGCGTATCCCGTCAAACAGCGGAGGCCGCGGTTTGCGACGTGTTGGACTCGATTGGTGATGCCTGCCCAGAATGTCCCCCTGACGAGGACGACCGGCGCTAGGCCCGACGCCGACCCGTCTCCGAGTCAGCGGCCTAACCGTTTCTCCACGCGCTTGCGCGCGTTGCCGACCTTCTTGACGGCCTTTTTCACCGCGGGCGCCGACTTTCCTGTCTTCTTCGCCTCGTACCGCACTTCGTAGTCTTGTCCACCGGCCACCCGCGCCCGGTCCTGTTTTCGTCCGCGCGCCGCCTTGCTCTTCTTCGCTACCGCCATCGGTGCCTCCTGTTGTGACATCGAAGCAAACGCGACAGGGATTCGCAGGTTCCGGAACGATTCGAACTGTGCCAATTTGAGTCGGCTGTAGCGTGGAGTTCTCCAGTGGCGTTTCGCGCGTAAAAGGCCGACGGCTATCGGCGTCAAGGCGCTTTTCCCCGAATCCGCCCTGGCCACCTCGAGCGACAAGGTGCCGTCCGTGCATTCCACAACACGCTCTGAAGGATTGGCCCTTGAATGAGCCGGACCTCGACCCTGCTTAAGCGCTTACAGCCGATGCTCGCTACGCTCACCGACGCGCCGTTCGACGACCCCGGCTGGGTTTTCGAGGATAAGTACGATGGCTTCCGGATGATCGCGGGAATCCGGCGGGGCAAGGTTTCGCTCTACAGCCGCAACGGCAAGATCATCAGCCGCAGCTATATCGAGGTCGCCAAAGCGCTGGAGGGCGTGAAGGGCGACGCCGTGATCGACGGCGAGCTCGTCGCGATCGGAAAGGACGGCGTCTCGCATTTCCAGCTGCTTCAGAACGCGCTGCGCCATGAAGCGAAGCTACTGTATTGCGCCTTCGATCTCATGTTTCAGAACGCAGTTGATTTGCGCAAGCAGCCTCTTCTCGAGCGCAAGGAGCGGCTGAAAGCGATCCTGCCACATCACCGGCTGATCGCCTTCAGCCGTCACCGCAAAGCGAACGGCACGAAATTTTTCGCCGAGGCCGAGCGGAAGGGTCTGGAAGGCGTCATGGCGAAGCGCGCCAACAGCGCCTATGCGTCCGGAAGCCGGACGGCGGATTGGCTGAAGATCAAGACAGCGAAGCGGCAGGAAGTGGTGATCGCGGGCTTCACGGCGCCGAGGCGCACTAGGCCATACTTCGGCGCCCTGGTCCTCGCCGTGCGCGAAGACGACGCATGGCGCTACATCGGACATGTCGGTACTGGCTTCAGCCACAAGGTCCTGGAAGAACTTCACGCCAAGCTCGTGAAGCTGACGACCCCGAAATCACCCTTCCCTGCCAAAGTGAAGGACGAGGCCGGCACGACCTGGGTCAGGCCCTCATTGGTTGCGGAGGTCAAATTTGCGGAGTGGACGAGTAAGGGCGAACTGCGCCAGCCCGTCTACCTCGGGCTCAGGTCCGACAAGCGGGCGAAGGAGGTCGTGCGTGAGCGAGAACGTCCGCGCAAATAGCTCTTCCCTCCGGCGTAACCCCGGCAAACGGAAGGATTGACGCACTCGCCTCCTCCGGCCCTCCGCGGCGGGCACTCAGTCGCCTCCAAGGTCGTGGATTTCCGGTCGCATGCCGTCAGGCGTGAGTTCGAGCGTTGCAAGCGTGATCGGCAGCTTGAAACGCCGGGGTCCCGCGCTGCCGGGATTCAGATAGAGAACGCGACCGACCGTGTCGATCTTCGGCACGTGGGAATGCCCGGAGACGATGACGTCGATGCCGGCGCCGCGGTCGGCCTTCAGCGCTTTCAAGTCGTGCAGAATGTAGATCGACTTTCCGGCCAGGCGCACAAGGTTCGTGTCGGGGTAGTCGCGAGCCCACTCGCCACCATCCACGTTTCCACGAATGGCCGTGACGGGCGCGATCCGGCGAAGCGCGTCGACGATCTCGGGGCGCCCGATGTCGCCGGCATGGATGATGTGATCGACGCCCGTCAGGCCTCGTTCCGCTTGGGGTCTCAACAGGCCGTGTGTGTCCGAAATGATTCCAATCCGGAAGCTCATTTCCCGGCACTCTCCACCGCGATTGCCAAAAGACGATCGAGGAACTCTACCTGAGCGGACAGCAGCTTGGTCCGCGCGAGTTCGATATCAAACCATTCCGCGCGGTCGACTTCGGGGAAACTCTGCTGTCGACCGCTTCGGGGGGCCATTCGATATCGTAGGTATTGCTGGTCAGCGCTGCCGGGTCAAAGTGGCCCTCCCCGGCGAATGCGATGACGCGCTTGCCTCCTCGCTGTCGGACTTCCCCCAGCGCCTGGAGTGGACCAATCGAAGCGCTCGGGCCGAGTTCTTCGGCAAACTCGCGCCGCGCGACCTGCTCCGGAGCATCCGCGGCATCGATTTCGCCCTTAGGAATGGACCAGGCGCCATCATCCTTCTTACGCCAGAACGGACCGCCGGGATGAACGAGCAGTACCTCGAGCCCCCGAGCGCCCTTGCGGTATGCGAGAATGCCCGCGCTCAAGGTCGATCTCCTGGAAGTCTTTTTCACCGCAGCCATATCGCTCCTATTTTGCAGAGCAATCGAGATCCGGCGAGCCGTCGCCCCACCATACCGGACCGCGCTCGCCGAGCGCCTGCTTAGCCTCGTCCACGGTCCTATGCGCCCTTACTTCGGCCTCGCGGTCGGCCGCCTTCCTGGCGTCGCGCGCCGACCTGCCGGGCCGCCATTAGACGGCCGGCGAGATGGTTTCGCGTGACCTCGTCGAGATTGGGATTTGCCATCCGCCAGAGCCTGCGCGGAGGACGAAGTAGTGGCCGTCCGGCGTCACCGGATGCTTGACGACACCTAAGCCGACTTCCGCTGCGGCTTGGCCGCCGGTTTCTTCGCCGCGGTCTCCTTTGCTGGCTTCTTGCCTGCGATCGGCATCAGCATTTCCTTCTGCCCGGCCGCCGCCTTGCGCGGCTTTTTGACTGATTTCTTGGGTGCCTCTGTCGCTGCTGCGCCCTCTCTTCCGATGCTCTTTCGCAGCGCGTCCATCAGGTCGACGACGTTCTCGCCGCGGGGGCGCGCTTTCGCGGTGATGGGTTTGCCGGCGCGCTTCTGGTTGATCAGATCAATGAGGGCAGTCTCGTACTGGTCTTCGAACTTGTCCGGCTCGAAATGGCCCGCCTTCTGATTGACGATGTGCTTGGCGAGATCAAGCATGTCCTTGGTGACTTTGACATCCTGGATATCGTCGAAATACTTATCCGCGGAACGGACTTCGTAGGGGTAGCGCAACAGCGTGCCCATCAGGCCCTTGTCCAGCGGCTCCAACGCAATGATGTGCTCGCGATTAGTCAGCACCACTCGACCAATTGCGACTTTATTCATCTCGCGGATGGTTTCTCGAATGACGGCGAAGGCATCGTGCCCGACTTTACCGTCAGGACGCAGGTAGTAGGGGCGAATGAGATATCGCGGATCGATTTCGCTGCGGTCGACGAACTCATCGATCTCGATGGTTCGCGTCCGATTCCAGTGCGACGTTCTCAAGCTCCTCCTTGGTCACCTCGATGAAGGTATCGGTATCAACCTTGTAGCCCTTGAGCTGGTTGAATGAGACCTTTTCGGATTCCGACGTGGCCGGATAAAGCGCGACCGGACAGGTGACGAGGGAAAGGCGCAGGAAGCCTTTCCAGTTAGCGCGGGGGGCCATGGGAACTCCGATACTGATACCGGATTCAAGACGAACGACCCGGCTTGGTTCCGACATCGCGACCCGTCCCGCAGGAGGATTTTTCTCAGCGGCTGCCTGGTCGGACTCGACATTTGTTCTTGTTATGTTCTAATTGGGGCATGACCGACCGACCCGCGAGCTGGCGCATGCCGACCCCGAAGCAGATGGAAAAATTGGCCGCCGAAGCCGACCGTAGACGAGCGCCGTCCGCTGCGGGTCCGGATGATTCCCTCCCGGCCGAATATTGGGAATCGGTCCTCAAAGACCCTCGCGCCGGCGCGACCGTGGCCCAGGCCCGACAGCAACGTCTTTCGGAAATTAAGGGCCCCGTGCTGCGCGTCTCCTGCCGCCGCTGCGAGCGGACCGTGGAAATCCAGACCGCCGATGCCGTCCGCTTGTATGGCGCCAACGCAGTTTGGAAGGACGTGGCGCAGCGATTGCTCGACAACACCTGCCAGCAGCGCACCGGCAGGCATGAAGAAGACGGGTGCTGGCCAGCGTTCGAGACGCCGTAGTCGCTCTGGATTTGCCGATCCGATCTCTTTGCGCCTGGATGTCCGGATGGCCCCGAAGTATCACCCTACGCCCCTGTCGGGTGGCGATCGCAAGGCTCTGGCGAAAGAGCTCGGCAAGGCACGCGCGATGGCGAACATCCTGGCGACCCAATCGGCGGAGATGCGGGCCAAAGGCGAGGCGATGATCCAGCAAGCCGACAGGCTGCTTTGCGAAAGCTGGAACGAGCGGATGTGGAGTGACGGCGAACCGATCGATCCGTCGCCCACCATCGACCAGGCTGTGAATGGAGGCTTCCCTTGGCTCGAGATCAGGTGCGCGCGCTGCAAGACGCCGAGCGACGTGGACCTCGCGGCGATGAAGCACCCGCCCACCACCTTCGTGCACGATCTAGCAGGCGGCTGCGCTGCCGCAAATGCGCCAAGGCGGGCCGGCGCCCATCCGCGACTCTGCTACAGTTAACGTGGCAGCCGCGCCACCCTCGAACTGAATCCTGACCGATGTGCAATCTTTATTCGATCACGACCAACCAAGCCGCGATCAACGCACTGTTCCGCATCGTCAACCGATACGTTGGAAATCTGGCGCCGATGCCCGGGGTTTTTCCCGATTACAAAGCACCGATCGTACGCAACGGAGCCGAGGGTCGCGAACTCACTACTGCGCGATGGGGGATGCCGTCGTCATCAAAGGCGCTGATGGACGCCACCAAGAAACGAGCCGAAAAGCTGCAGGCCAAAGGCAAGGCAGTGGATTTCAAGGAATTGCTCAGAATGGAGCCGGACGGCGGCACGACAAACATCCGCAACGTAACGAGCAAGCACTGGACTCGCTGGCTCGGCGTCGAAAACCGCTGCGTGGTGCCGTTCAACTCGTTCAGTGAATTCAACAAGGCTGAGGGCGGCGATATCTGGTTCGCGCTCGACGAGACCCGTCCCCTCGCCTGCTTCGCCGGCATATGGACCAACTGGACATCCGTCCGGAAGGTCAAGGAGGGTGAGACCACCAACGACCTCTACGCGTTCCTCACGACGGAGCCTAACGCGGAGGTTGGCGCCATCCACCCCAAGGCGATGCCGGTGATCCTGATGACGCCGGAAGAAGTCGATGCCTGGATGACGGCGCCACCAGAGGCGGCGCTGAAACTGCAGCGGCCGCTGCCGGATAGATCGCTCCGGATCGTCGCCCGCGGCGTGAAGGAAGATCCTCCCGCGTCGGCGGATAAGCTACGGTCTTGAAAGTTGAGGCGTCACTCCCTCGGGCGCAACACGCTGATCAGATCGCCAGCAACACGCCGCGAGCCGGCAACCCGGTCGACGCACTCACGGCCCTCGAATAAAGTTGCACCTGCCGAACGTATCGATCACGGGCCTCAGCAAGCTCCCGATCCGTCTTGAAGTCCACCACGGTCCATCCGGCGAAATCGAGCAGATCCTCTCGAAAAGCGAGGTCAACGACCCCTTCGATGAGGACTTCGTCTTGCATTAGCATTATCGGGATTTCTCGGCGCAATCGGCCGACTTTCGCCGCGTTCGCAGCTCGTTGCAATAGGGGATGCGTCTTGGCACGAGAGATGGCCGCAACCGCTGCGTCGATCTCTTCCTTCGTCGCGCCGACTATCTTGCCCTGAACAGCGGCGATCGCCGCTAGGTCAACACTGGACGACTGTAGGTCGATCAACGCCAGCACAGCGTGAACAAGTGTTCCAAAGCGTCGCCCCCCAGGACGATCAGTTCCATCCCGTGCCACCACGTGCACCTCGACGGGCTCAGCGTGCGGCTGTTGTGCTTCCCCGTCTTGAGCCAACGAAGTGGTTGTTCGCGTCCGCAATGTTGGCAGAGATGCTTTTGCCAACATCGTAAGACGTTGCGCCTGCCAGCCTCGCTCTGAGCTTCGCGATATCTGCCCTTCGAATATTGGGGCCAATCTAGCGCGAGACCACTGCGCACAAGCCATTCCCCGAGAAGCACAACCAAATTTTCCATTAACAGACGGCGGCCACATTTTCTCTGGCAACGCCCTACAGCTCGATTGGCTAAACGTTTGCCCCGTACCGGTGAAGTCTGTCCAGAAGGAGAAGGTGTTTGACCTCGCCACTGTTGTAAAGGTCCATGCGAAAGAGGACATTGTCGATGATGAAGTCGAGACGTACGTCATAGGCAACCCTCCCTACCTGGGAGGCAAAATTCAGAACGCCGGACAAAAAGAAGATTTGCGCAAATCGTTTTCGCGAATGGTCCATAAGCCCGAAGAATCTCGATTGCGTTTCGGGCTGGTTCGCGAAAGCGACGAACTACATCACGGTGTTGCCGAGGGCAGAATTTGCTTTCGTCTGCACGAACTCCCTGAACCAGGGCATACACGCTTCAAAGCTTTGGCGAGAGATATTCGATCGGAAGGTTGAAATTTCATTCGCTTTTCGTGATTTCAAATGGTCGAACAGCGCTGCGAAGAATGCGAACGTCATATGTTCCATTGTGGGCGCGCGCAGGGCCGGCGGCCAAGGAGCCAAGCGACTCTTTAAGGACGACAATCAGATAGCCGCCTGGGCGAAGTTGTGAGGGGCTTAACGCGCGCTCAAGGCCAATTGGAAGGAGCAGCGTCCTCAACAGTGCCAGAAACAGGAGAGCAACGGGAGAAACGAAGTCGCCCTTTAGATCGTCAGTCGTTCTCTGGGAATATCTTCAAATCCGCCGGGAGTACCAATTGATCCGTAATTGCCGGGATTCCCGTAATTCCCGACATTTCCATAGTTTCCGTAGTTGCCGTAACTGACCGAATGGTGTGGTGAATTCCGCCGGGATAATAACCGCTTTTCGAACACGATCTCACCGAGATAACGGCCTCGCATGTCGATGAAGATCCCCTGGCTCTCCAGATAATGGCCGATGTTCTGGCCAGTTGGCGCATGCAACTGGCCGTTCACAAAATTGGCTATGTGTTGCCCTCGACTATTGAAGAGATACTGCATGGTGGACCTCCCAAGAACGATGCGACGGTTAAGCGAACTTCCCACAGTCGACATAACTTAAGCCCGCGGCCTCTTGCGGACGATAGAAGCCACTACGAAGCGTATGATGTCTACTCAGGTTGCCGAGACTGAGCCGCATGTCGTGATAAGCGGGTCCATCATGAAACAGCTTCACCGCCTCGGCGATAACGAGGCTGGCGGCAGTGGTCCCGACGAAGGGAACGGCGACCGACTTGCCGGCGAGGTCACGGCGGCCGCAGACGTCGCCGGCAAGCTTTTGGTAACCGGCATTGTTACTTGCGATCCGTTCTTGCTCCGCCTCCATCGTCGCCTCGTCTTCCTTTCCAAGATCCGGCCAAAGCTCATCGACGGAGCGCGGATTTGGTAGGGTATGGAAGCTGATGGTATCAAAATTGTTCACCGTCCCGCCGAGCCCGCTCTCGATGACGCGCAGAAAACCCGCGTCCCTCATATCGCGGCGGGAGGGGTTGGTATCGAAGCCGCACAGCGCCAGCTTCGGCTCACCGTCCTGGAGCTTGAAGGTGGTGTCGAACCGGCGCTCGACAAGACGAGGTTGTTCAAAGCCATGCTCGCCCAACCAATGGCCGCACGCATGAGCCTTGAAGTGATTGATGAAGTCGGAGGCGAATAGCACACCGGTCTCGACATTGTCTTTCACGACCTTGTCGAAATCGAACAATGCAAACTCTAGCACCTTTGGATCAACATAGGGCAAGGTTGCCAGAGACCACAGATAGGCATTGCCAAGATGTCCCAAGCCCAAAGCCCAGAGGCTTTGGGGCAGGTACTGTACAGGGATGCCTAGGGCGTCAGGATCGGTGACGCCGAGATCGGGACGCCACAGCGACAAACCGACTGCCCGTCGGGTCGCTTCCAAGTTAATGTCCGCAAACGAGAGGAACAGCTCAGAGACCGCAAGCGACGCGGCCAAAACGCCGGCGGTTGGAAAAAACTGACGCTCCGGCAAGCGGCCGACGCTTTGCACAGGCCCCACGAGGCCAATCCATCCATCGAACGTCACGCGCAGAGCCCCACGTCCAGCAATGGCGTTGCCGAAAATGAGCGCCCGGGGAGTTGGTGCGGGGCTGGCGTTCACGCTCTGCGGGCCCAGAATATCGATGAGCGCCTGGCCGAACGAAAGGCGGAGCCATGGCCAAATGAGAAGGGGCGCCGCGGCGAGATCCGGTGAAATGGCGACGCGCACCGCTTCCGGAAAGCAACGGCTAGCAGTCGCGGCCGCGGTCAGTACCGCGAGCTGAAGGGTATATGAAAAGGCAACATCATCGCCGCAACACAGCGTCAAAGCATACGATCGCCGCCGCGCAAGCACCTCAGCGGGATCAGCTCCGTCGCGATCAATAGCGAGTTTCGAGATGCGGGATATTTCGCTGGCAAAGGCATTCATAACCGTCACCACAAAGAAAGTTTGACGCGCCGGTCGGCCGCCGATGGCGAATGCGTGCGCCATCTGAAGCCGCCGCAATATTCATAGACGCCCGCGGTCTTGAGCGACCACCACGGCGCGTCGGCGTAGTTCGGAACGATCATTGCAGTGTGTCCGATGACGGGCAGCGTCGGGTGACGAACATCGATATGGCTCTGCCGTACATCGTGTGTCGGATGCGTATGGACATCAATGAGCAATCGCACCTTGTGCTCACGGCAGTGTTTCCACAAGGCCGCACATCCGGACGCGTGAAAGGCGATGGCGCCGAGCTGATAGGCGGCGGGATCGACATCGTCGTAGCAGAGATAAGAGGTGATGCGGGGGTATGGGCTGTCGAGCCGCCCGAGCAGAAATACGCCGCTTTCGCGCACCCCAGCACCGCGCTTGCGCAGGTCGCGGACCGCGCTAGCCCACAGCCAGACCGGCAGCTTGATGATCTTGATGTCAGCGTCAGATACCAAGGTAATCCCCACTCATCAGCAGCGACTGAAATTCTTCGAGGTAGTCGACGATCGTATGTGAGCTCGTCCAGACCGGACGAAGCGGTTCTGTCTTCCATTCGGGATGATCCGACAGTGGCGAACGATCGTAGGGATGGTAAAGGGCTTTGCCGGCGAACGAGAATCCGTCCGTCCTGAACACAATGGCGAAGCGGCTTCCGGGTTTGCCCTTGGGCCATTTCGAGAAAGCGAGAGTTTGCTTCGTTGCCGGATCCCATAGAGGGCCGGTTGGGGGTTGGGTGCTGTAGCCGCTTAGGTTCAGCGCGACATGGTACCGATCGGGAGCGCCTTCGCGGCGTGCGGATGCCATCCAGAACACGACGTTGGGCCACGCTGTACCTGGTGGCAGGTCGTCACCGACGACGTGCCCCCAAAGTTCCTTAGCGACCCCGTCGCGGTACTCGGGCAGGAGCAGGTGGGACTCGAACAGGCGCTGATCTGGCGGCAGCATGCGGTCACCCCTTCGGCGTCACTTCCTTGACGAGATCAAAGCAGATCGCGCAGGTGTCGCCATGAACGACATCGCCGAGATGCTCAGTCGAGCGCGGCTGCGATGTGGTACCGCAGATTTGCAACACGTATTCGCCCGCGACGGCGGCATCCAAGGGAAACTTCTTCCGAGCCCAGTCGGTGACCGTGCCGATCGTAGTGTTCGGCTTGAATTTGTGCTCCGCTGTATCGGCGCTGAAATTCACCGTGACGACGATTCGCTGACACTTGTGAACATGAATGTGGCGCTGCTTGCGGAGATCGAGAGCCTCGAGCTTCAGGTCGATGTCGACGATGGCATGCTCGTCGGCACCTTCGATGATTTCGATTGTCTCAAGAACAGCTTCACCGACGAAGATGTGATGACCGCCGGTGCCGGCAGATACCAAACCGAGACGGCCGAGAACGTCACTCAGCTTGTCTTCTGCGGCGGCCAGGACCGCTTGGGGCTTGCGGCCCGACGCGTGGATAAAGAGTTCAAACTCCTGATTTTCCATAGCTTTCTCCACATGCGGGACGCTCGTGACGGACCGCCATTGACGTCTAGGACTAATTGGGACAAAATAGGACGTATTCGATTCCTTGTCAATACGGGAGAAGTCGATGATCTTGCAGCCTGCTTTGCATTCGGACCGCGATGCCCACCTCCATGTCGGCGATGAGGTGTGCCCTTACTGCGAACAACCGATCCCCAATGAGCGCGCCGAAGAAATTCGCGCGAGGTTTCAGGCTGATGCGCTTAGGGAAAGGGCGGTGCTAGAGGCACGCATGGAGGAGCAACTAACCGAGGCGCGCGCTCAAATAGAGGCCGATAACAAAGTCGCGATTGAGAAGATGCAGCAGAACCACGCTCTGGCCGTCGCGCAACTTCAGGCCGAGGGTATTGCACGAGAGGCCGCGGCTCGTGCGGCCGCACGACAGGCAACCGAAGCCGAATTGAAGCAAAAAATGGAAGAGGTGACGGCACAGCAAGCCGCGGCGACACAACGCGCGATCGAATCGGAACGCGAAAAGGCCGAAGCGATAGCGGCACTAACGAAGATGAAGACCGATCAAGAGGCTGTAGTTGCCGCCAGGACCGAGGAAGTTCGAACTGCGATGGAACAGAAAAACAACGAAAACATCGCCACCCTCACTGCCAAGCATGCGACCGACATGGCCAAGATCTCCGAGCAGATGAGCGCTATGCAGCGCCGGCTGGATGCCGAGGAGACCGAGGGCGTAGATATAAAATTGTTGGAGGAACTGAAAAGGAAATATCCAAACGACGAAATTATCGCGCTCAACAAAACCTCTGGTGCCGACATTATTCACGTTGTGAAATACAAGAATAAAGTCTGCGGAAAGATCGTCTACGATTCGCGCAATCGAAATGGCTGGCAAGCGTCGTTTGCCACCAAGTTGCGGGAAGATATGGTGAGCGAGAAAGCCGACCACGCGTTCCTGACGACCAGCAAGTTTCCTGCCGGCGCGCGCCAGGTACACGGCGTTGACGGCGTCATAGCTGCCAATCCGGCGCGCGTTATGGCCTTAGTCGAAATTGTCCGTGGCGAAATTGTCCGCAATCACGCGACGCGTCTAAGCGAGGAGGATCGGAGCCAGAAAACTGCGAAACTATACGACTACATTGTATCGGAGGGGTTTGCGAAGCTCCTAGGTTCCGTAGAAGGAAATGACGAGAAGCTGCTGCAACTGGACGTAGATGAGAAGAAGGCGCACGACAAGATCTGGGAAAGGCGTGGCAGCTTACTCAAATCATCGCAGAAACTTCACGCAAAGCTACGGGAAGAGATAGACTGCATTATCGGAACTTCGGATACGGATTGAATCAATGAGCAAGCCCGAACCCAATAAGGGCCGCGTGATAGGCCTGCAAGAACGGCCGCTCGGACGCACTACTCTTCGGACATACCGAACGAAGGCCGATATAGACGACATTATTCCCAACGACCGTCAACCGCGCCTGGGGCCAAAAGAAGACGAAGAACTGCAACGACAAATCGACGACAACGAAGGTCTATTTGAGCCGTTGCTTGTCGAGCCCCATCCAGAACAATCCGGAAAGTTTCGTATCATCGACGGGGAACGTCGTTGGACGAATTCGCGTGTACTCGTTGAACAAGGAAAATCTCAGTATCGACAAATTCCGATCGAGGTCACCGACCGTACTTTAAGCGAAGAAGATCGCCTGCGTGTTTGGATTTACATTCATCGGCAGCGCAAAGAGTGGGATGCCAAAGAGAAAGAAATGGTGGCCTATCGCCTGATCCAACTCGTGGGACGAGCGTCCGCTGCCAATATGCTGGGCATATCCTTCAAAGAACTGGACAAGCTCACTGAGGTTTTCGAACTATCGGAGCGTTTTAGAGGTCTTAAGGACGACGCAGCTAGCTTGACCTGGGCACGAGAACTCCTGGGAGTTAGTAAGAAGCTCCTTACTCCAAGCGTGATTGATGCTGTCGTCGATAAAGTAGCTAGAAAACGGATCACCAATTCGAAAGATTTGAGAAAGCTACGGTCCATTCTACCTGATCCCGTAGCGAACGCTCACTTCATGACTCGTGATGGTGATTTAGATTCAGCGATGTTGCGCCTTCGTGCGGTACCGCAGAAGAAAGAGAAAGTTGGGCTAGTGGGCGATCTCGATACGGTCGTTGAATCCGTAAAGAATGTGCCTTGGGCTACTCTTAGTGAATTAAGAAAAGACCCGGAATTTATAAAGAAGATCGACGAGGCGACCAACCTTCTCAATTCATTGAGGGCAACGCTTTCGTCCTGATCAAGCATTCGGCCAGACGTTAGATGGATCACTCTTACTGTTGATTAGGCGATAAGACGACTGGCGGCTGTGACCTCATGGTCGAGCTGCCTCGGCATGTCGCGTCCATGTCGCGCGGAGTCGCCGGCACGGTTTGGTAACGATTGAAAACAGACGAAATTTTTTGGGAAGCCGCAACGCGCGAAATCTGATGAAGCGGATCGTACTAAGTGCAACAGATACGGAATTTTTCGGACGTTCTGTTGGTTGGGGTGGCAGGATTCGAACCTACGCTTGGTGGAATCAATGTCCGCTGCCTTGACACAGCTTTCGAATGCCATTGCGAATTGTTGGTTGCGGGAGCCGGGTTTGAACCAGCGACCTCAAGGTTATGAGGCCGAAGGTCGGAATGAAGCGAAAAGAGATCAATCGAAGCGGTTCCTCCTTTTTGTACGCCACACCACGCAGCAGCCATACCTGCGCACTTGATTTCTTTCTTGCTAGAGCAGCCCACGATCTTATCGCCTCAGACCGATCACGATTCGGAACCGAGGCATGAGCGGCAAGGACGAAAAGACCCCGATCGAGGCGTTAGGGTCGCCAAGTAGTCGGAAAATACCGCGCGCCACGAAGCGGCCTCGCAAGAACCGTGGCGTGCCGCCGCCCGCGACGTTCGATATCGATGCCCTGCCGGCCAGCTCTAATTTAACGGCACTAGAGGCGGCCGCCGTTATCCGGCGCACGCCCGGTGCACTGGAGCAGTGGCGGCGCGATCCGAGCCACCCGCTGAAATGGCGCTACGTCGACGGCCGCCCGCTCTACCGTGTAGATGCGGTGCGGGACTATCTGGCCAGATGCGATAAGACTACTAAGCCGTCCCGGCCGCATAATGCTCGCGGAGACGGCCGAGCAGCTCAGCCTTGATGGGATCGAGCGGATTCGTCCGCTGCAGCCGCACGACCTTGCCGACCCGTATCGCGCCGACCAATTCCGCGATGTAGTCGTGAGCCGCTTCGAACGCCATCTTGCGGATGATCCACTGTTCGTCGTGATTGTAGACTTGATCGATTCCCCTCGGCTTTTGCCCGACACACAGCCGCTGGATTTCGTTGTCGTAGCCGCAGCGCGACATGATGGTGCGCAAGCTGCGCCTCAAGTCATGCATGGTGAACCTGGCGACACCGGCCTCCTTGACCAGGCGGTTGACCATCTTGGTGAAGCCCGACATCCGGCCGCCGGTCTTCGGCGACGGGAAGACATAGTCGGATGTCGCGCGCTGGAAATGTTTCGCAGCCGCGAGCACCTCATCAACGAGGTGGGTGCGCGGTACGTCGTGGTGCAGGCCCATCTTGGTCCATGCCGCATCGAAGGTGATGCGGTCATCCATAATGTGTTTTCGCCACTCGATTATGGTTGGCTCGCTGCGGCGCGGCCCCCCGAGTAGGCACATGCGTGCTAATTGCCCAAAAGCCCCGAGCTTGCCGGATGCGTGCCAGACCTTGATGATCTCCTCATCGATCAGCGCGCGGCCCTTCGTTCGGCGCCCGACCCTCTGCGCACGGGTTTCCTTGGGCGCGCGATAGCCGGCGAGCACGTTGTGCTCGACATAACCTTCGCCGACGCACCATTCGAGGAAGGTGTGCACGTGCTTGCGCAAGTCCTTGGCTGCACCGCGCTTGCCGGTCTTGGCAATCTTGTCGACCGCAGCCATGATCTGCCGTCGCGTCAGGTCCCCCACGCCGCTCTCGGCGTGATCCTTGAGCCCTCGCCGCAGCGCCGACATAGCTGGCTTCCAGTTGACGACTTGACGTTCGGTCAAGGACGTCTGGTAGGGACCATCTTCAACAATGAGGGTCGCGAGCGTGGTGCGCTGCTTCTCGGCCGCCTGTTGCCGCCTCGCCTCGCGCTTCGCGTCGTTCGGGTCCAAGCCCTTGACGACCTCGCCTGCGGCGATGGTGGCGGCCTTGCGCGCGGCCTTCTCATTATATTTGGGCCACGCGCCGAGGGTCTTGCGCTGGGTCCCCCTCACCCCCGGCTTGGTGAAGAGGTAGACCCAGGTCCGGCCGCCGGTGGCGCGCATGCGCAAGGCGAGGCCGGGCAGCTTGTCGTCGTGGAGATAATGCTGCGCCTTACCCGTCGGCAGCGTTGCGTTGCGGATCACCGCATCGGTGAGTGTCAGCTGGTTGGCCGGCTCCGTCATGATTCCTTCCCTCTCTCTGTGCCCGGGTGTGCCCCGCAAGAAGGGCGGTCAGCCCTCGAACAGAACCGGGCCTCAGACCTTCCCCTTGCCGTGTGCCCGCGCAGGGAGGATCCACAGACCCAAACAGAACCGGGTCTGAGACCTCCCCCCGTTTTGTGCCCCAAGGGAAAATCCACGGCGGGCACAACGGGGCATACAAAATGTAGCAAGGTCAGGTATGGGCTCCTATGGCTGCAAAAGGCCATAACCACCATCAATTAAAGGAGTTTTTACATCTCAACTATGGCCGGATTTGGTTGGCTCGGCTCTACGGATTGTGGTTCACACGGGAGAGGTCCAAGGTTCGATCCCTTGTGCGCCCACCATTTCAATGACTTACCCCGTAAATTCCCCCAATGTGCCCTAGAAAGTCGGCCTCTTGGGGAGCGCTTGGTTAGACCAGCGGGCAAAATCGTAGTGAGGGAAATCACCTACACGGAGCGCTGTTTCTCGCGAGGGCATGCAACTCGCGGAGTGGTCGCACGCCGCGGATGCCGACTCTAGCTCGCTCATGATCGTGCGCGACGTTTGGGTTCAAACGAGCGGAATCCGACCGGGCCCCCTTTTCACTGTCGGCCTGGTCCGTCCGGAGCTAGATTGCCCGCATGGAGCTGCGGCTCGTCCGACGTCACTTGGCAGAGGCAGAGCGCCACGTTGCGCTGAGCGATATGCACATCACACGCCAGCTTGAGATCATTGACGAGTTGGAACGCGGCGGCCATCCAACATCGTTGGCTCTTGATCTACTTCATACCTACCGCGTCTTGCGGACCACCCATAAGGCCCATCGCAATCTAATCCGGCGGGAGCTGGAGCAGTAAACCAATTGGTTACGGCCTGGATGCAGCCTATCTGTCGCGACAGGTTCCAGCTTCGCTTCGGATCGAAACATTGTGCGCCAGAGCGGCCGCTTTGCGGCAGAGCCCCGAACTGGAAGTCGCTAGACGAGGCATTTATCGTACGAGGATCGCTGGATGCCCGCCAGGTTGACAATCAGCCACTCGCCTCTAATGCTCAGAAGAGCTGCACCTTGCCGTTCGAAAGTTCGCTGAGCAACTCGGGAAGCTGCGCCAAATGACCAGAAACGAGTTCCTCGGTCTGGCTCCTTAGCCGATCGGCTGGCACGCCGTAGCTTGTTGCGAGCTTTGCATGGACAAGAACCGGCTCAGTAATCGGCGCTCCAATGTTGCTGACGACCAAGCAATGCGCTTCCGACACCTCGGGGAGCGCCGTGACCAGAGCTTCCGCAATCCGGGTTGCTAGGACGTTGTAGATCTTCCCGACATGGCTGACCGGGTTCTTACCGGCTGCCGCTTCCAAGCTCATCGGTCGACATGGAGTGATCAAACCGTTGACGCGATTGCCGCGGCCGACTTGTCCATCGTCACCAGCCTCCGCTGACGTACCGGTTACCGTGAGATAGACATTGCCCGATGCGATGTCATCGGCGGCATTGATGACGATCTCGCTGTCGGCGAATCCATGCTCGCTGGCGCACTCGCGGATCCATCTGGCAAGCACCGTTTTTTGTTCGAGGTAGTTCTCGATACCCGAGATGTACCGGTCGATCATCGCGCAAGCAATCGTAAGTTTAAGTTGGGCTCCGTTGCGCACTGCCATGATCTTGATGTCTTCACCCCATGCCGGGTGTTCACACGCCCGACCGCGGCCATGTAAACGTTGCTCGACAGCAAGCACGAGATGTTCAACCGCGCTTAAGGGCGCATGGCCGACGCCAAACGATGTGTCATTGGCCAGCGGAATGCCATCACGCCCGCGAGCGAACAGTGACTGAAGGTCTTGGGATCCTTGCTGCACCAGCGCCTCGATCTTGACGTGACAGTCAGCATCGAGAGCATGAAGATTTTGTTTGAGCCAGGCTTTTGAGCCCTCCACCGCGATTTCGGCGATGGGAAGCTGGTCATTGCCAACGCGGGTAATGGCCCGGCCGGCCAGAAAGATCCTGATTGGCTCGGTAACGAGACCCCCTCCGAAGGCAGGGGCTGCTTGCCCCCCGCACAACAAAGCCTTGTCGACGTTATGATGGAGTATTTGGCCAAACCGGCTCTGATACTCGCGGCAGAGATTCCGAGACAGCGCTTCAGCCAGCGCGTCACAGATTGTGTCGGGGTGGCCGATGCCCTTGCGCTCGACCACCTCGATCTCATTGCTTGTCTCAAGATGCGAGATCTTGATAGGAATCATGAAGCCGGTCCTTCACTAGCGACCTTCCTTCCGGACCTTCGCAAATAGATGAACCAGTAGATGATACCAACCAATACACCTCCGATCATATTGCCGACCGTCACCCACGCGAGGTTCAAGAGCGCGCCAAACACGGTCAAATGTGAGAAGGACGATGGCGTCTTCGCAATCAGATCCCAGAACATGCTTTCTGCGCCTGACTTGGTCAGGAGCGCGAACGTCAGCAGATACATGTTCGCGATCGAGTGCTCGAAACCGGCTGCCGAGAACGCAGCAATCGGGAAGACTATGGCGAGGATCTTATCCGTCGTCGAGCGTGCGCCGTAGCAAAGCCAGGTCGCGAGGCAGACGAGCACGTTGGCAAGAACACCGTGAATGACAGCCTGCGTTGCTGACAAGGAGACCTTGGCGTTGGCGCCCGCCAGCGCGGTCATACCGACCGCGCCATTCCCATGCTCGTAACCGGCGGCTAGAAAGACCAGCAGCGCGAGGCCGGCAGCGCCGACAAAGTTTCCGATATAGACGAGGGTCCATGCCCGCAGGAGAGCACCTGCTCCGACACGGCCACTCGCACAAGCCATGATCATGAGATTGTTGCCGGTAAAGAGCTCTGCGCCGCCGACGATCACTAGGATGAGGCCCAGCGAAAAGACCGTACCGCCCAAGAGGCGTATCACGCCGTATGGCAACACACCGTCAGCACCCGCCGTCACCACAATGGAGAACATCGAGCCGAATCCGACGAATGCACCCGCCAGCACGGCGAGGGCCATCAAACTCCCAATTTCGAGGTGCGTCTTGTCGACACCGATCTGCTCCGCGCGCTCCGCCATCTCGCGCGGCAATAGCGCATCGATGGAGTTGTGATTTGGCACTTCGAGCATACTGCACCCCGATCCAGAGCCCGTTTTCCACTCCGACTTTCGATCGTGAAGCTGACGGCCCCTGTCGTGCTCGTGGGAGCGCTTCCGCCCTGCAATCGGGCTCGTTCGGCTAACGCCGGTGATCGTATCTGAATTGCAGAACGGACGGACTGGCTCCGCCGCGTTCGACCGTCAATTTCACTGTGTAGAGATCATATCCGGGTAGGTCGACGAAACCGCCATAGGTCGTCGTACCCGCGATCTGCATCGGCTCGAGTTTCTTCCTGCTAGCCGACAATCCGAGGCCGAACACCTCCGCAGTCACGACGGCATCAGAGACCCGTGCGCCACTCGCCGCATCGAACACGGCAGCCACGAGGTGATACTCATGTGCTCCCTTGGGAATTCGGCCGTGCATCGGCCGTTCAGTGGCGCTGGTCGGATGAAGACCTTTGACGATTTCGGCAGGTACCACACCCAAATAAACACTCACGCCTCCGGTAGTCTTCCACAGGTCATTTTCAGCAGCAGCGGCGAGGCTGCTCGTCGCGGGGATCAAACAGAGTGCACCGAGGAGGAGAGCGATAACGGCCCGCCAACTAGCCATGGCGGTACCCTCCGGTGGGTTCCCCGCCAAGAAGTCGACTTAGCTTCGGGATGAAGCCAGGCACATCTGCGGCATATTTGTCGTAGGCTGTCCCAAACTCGGCTCGGGCATCCCTCTCCTCACTTCGGGCCAGCCGCACATACATGACTGTCAGCACCGGAAACATCGCGAGCGTCAGGATCGTTGGCCACTGCAGCAGGAAACCGAACATCACGAGGATAAACCCGACGTATTGCGGGTGGCGCACGTAGCCATAGGCTCCCGTGGTTGCCAGGCTCCGCCTCTGCTGCGCGTCATAGAGGACTTTCCATCCGGAAGAAATCAGGATGAAGCCGCCGCCTATGAAGACGAAGCTCAGGATGTGGAAGGGACCCGCATGCGGATTGGCCTTCCAACCGAACATCATTTCCAGGAGATGGCCGGCGTCGTGCGAGAACCAGTCGACATCGGGGAAGCGCGACTGCAGCCAGCCCGACAGGAAGTAGATGGTCAGCGGAAATCCGTACATCTCCGCAAAGAGCGCCACCAGAAACGCGCTGAAGGCCGAAAACGATCGCCAATCCCTGAGGGTCTGTGGCTTGAAGAAGGTGTAGGCAAAAAAGATAAAAACCGCGGAGTTGACGATGACGAGGCTCCACAAGCCGTAAGCGGGCGCAGCGTCGTTCATGATGGCCCCCTCTGCATGTCAGATTGATCGCGACTTCCGTGATGCCCGTGGCCTCCGTGCATGAACATGTGCATCAGTGGACACGCGAGCAGCGGGAGCCAAACGAGAAGCCCGAGCACGTGGGCCCTGTGCTCGGTAAACAGCAGTGCGCCGGCAATGATCAGAAATCCTACCAGCACAAGGCCGGCCTTGGATTTCGTGGACATGCCCTGCCCGGCACGGTCGTGATGACCAAAATGGTCCTGCGCCGACATTGGCCACTCCCTAGGTGATTAAAGCCCAGAATAGATCGAGCACCAATGGTGGTGTTGACCCAGATCAAGAACGAGGTACCGCCTCCGGGAGCGTTCGATTGAAGACTGAGCTATTCTACGATGAGCTTGCCCCGGAACATTCCCATTGGGCACCCGAAGCCAAACTCGCCAGGGGATTTCGGCATCAATTCGACCGCTACAGTCTGTCCTGTCGGCAGCTCCGCGCTCTTCTGGAAATCGGCGAAGACGACCTTATCCGAACAGGACGCCGTCTCTTCCCGCCGGAAATTCAACCGGACGGGCCGGCCGCTCTGAACGATGATGGTGTCAGGAGTGTACCCACCCTTTACCAAGATCATCGCTTCCTGGTAACCGCCACTCGTCTCGCTTGCGCGGAAGCCGGTTGAACGCTTGAGCCAGAAGAACCAAACAATGAAACAGATCAGCGCGAGCCCCGTGGCCGTCACCATCCAACGATCAGGGGTCATGACGCCGTCCTCCGAGGTTCAAACAGGCGAAGTCGGTTGGCATTGGTGACCACGGTTACCGAGCTGAACGCCATGGCCGCAGCGGCGATCAATGGCGACAGCAAGAGGCCGATGAATGGGTAGAGCACGCCCATCGCCACGGGAATGCCGAGCGAATTGTAGCCGAACGCGCCAACGAGATTTTGGCGCACGTTGCGCATGGTGGCCCGACTGATCTCGATCGCTGTCACCACTCCCACGAGACTGCCTTTGATCAGCGTGACGTCGCTCGCCTCAATGGCAACATCCGTGCCGGTGCCGATCGCGAACCCAACGTCAGCCTGAGCCAGCGCTGGGGCATCGTTGACACCATCGCCCACCATTCCGACAGACTTGCCTTCGAGCTGCAGTTTCTGGACCTCGTGCGCCTTGTCATTGGGCAGCACCTCGGCGAGCACCCGTTCGATGCCAACCTGACGTGCGATCGCTCGGCCGGTGCGCTCGTTGTCACCGGTGAGCATGACCACTTCGATACCAAGCGCCTTCAACGTGTCGATGGCGGCTTTCGAGTCGGGCTTGACCGTGTCCGCGACGGCGACCAGACCGGCCGCTTTGCTGTCGACACCTACGTACATGGGTGTCTTGCCCTCTTCGGCGAGGCGTTCCCAGTCCTGTTGCAGCATGTTGATCGCAATCCCACGGTCGCGCATCAGCTTGGCGTTGCCGAACAGCACTTCCCGCCCGTCGATGCGGCCGCTCACTCCATGGCCGGCAATGGCAGCAAATCCTTCGGTCTCCGATAGTTTCAGGCTGCGCGCCTCCGCGCCCTTGACGATTGCCTCGCCGAGTGGGTGCTCGGAGCCTCGTTCTAGCGAAGCCGTAAGGCGCAAAACGTCTATCTCGCTGTTGCCCGCAGTCACGACAACGTCGGTCAGCGCCGGCTCGCCCCTGGTAATCGTGCCTGTCTTATCGAGAATAATAGCGTCGAGCTTCTCAGAAGCCTGCAAGGCATCGCCAGAGCGGATCAGAATGCCATTCTCAGCACCTTTGCCAATGCCAACCGTGAGCGAGGTCGGGGTGGCGAGCCCGAGCGCGCATGGGCAAGCTATGATGAGGGTTGTTACGAACACGATCGTCGCATAGACGGCTCGCGGCTCCGGCCCAAAATTGTACCAGGCTACAAAAGCAACGATTGCCAAGATCATCACGGACGGGACGAAATAGGCCGAGACCGTATCCACCACGCGCTGGATCGGAGCCTTCGAACCCTGCGCATCCTTAACCATGCGGATGATGGTCGCGAGCGCCGTGTCTTTGCCGACCTTGGTCGCCTTGAATTTGAAGCTTCCGGTCTTGTTCAGCGTGCCGCCGATGACCTCGTCGTCGACCTGCTTCTCGACGGGTATCGATTCGCCGGTAATCATGGACTCGTCAACCGCGCTCGACCCTGCCATGACTTTGCCGTCGACCGCGATCTTTTCACCGGGCCGGACAACGACGAGATCATCGACAACGACCTCCTCCACTGGAATGTCGTGTTCCGAACCTTCACGGACAACTCGCGCCGTCTTGGCCTGCAGCCCGATTAGCTTCTTGATGGCCTGTGAAGTCCGGCCCTTTGCCTTGATCTCAAGCGCCAAACCAAGCACCACAAGTGCAATTACGACATCGGTCACGTCCCAAAATACTTCGGCGAGAGCCATCTTTGGAAAAATCTGCGGCCACGCGACGGTGACCACCGAGTAGGCAAACGCGGCACTGATGCCGATCGCAATCAGCGTGTGCATGTTGGCAGCCCGGTGCTTCAGAGCATCCCACATGCCGGTGAAGAACTGCGAGCCAGCCCACACCATGACCGGAAGGCTCAAAACGCCTAAAAGGCTCCAGACGATGCGGCGCGTGTCGCTTCCCATCGGCATCCAGTCGCGCAAGCCCGGCACCAGGTCCGGGTAGCTCAGCGCCATGACAGGAATCGAGATTGCGGCTGCGAACCAGAATTTCCGCATCAATGTGCGATATTCCTGCTCGTTGGCGGCCTCGGCAGGGTCAAGCACCTCCGCGTTGGGTTCGACCTTTGGCTCGGCGACGTGATAGCCGGCTGATTCAATCGCTTTCCGGACGGCCGGGAAGTCAATCTTTTCCGGCTGATACTCGATATCCGCGGCGTTGGTTTCGAGACTTGCACGGGCGGAGACAACACCCGGCACCATCTGCAGCCCAAGCTCGATCCGCATCAGGCACGACCCGCAATGCATGTTCTTGATCGGCACGCGCATGGTGGCGGTTCCAACCGTATGGCCGACGGATCGAATGGCTTGCAGAATGTCTGTAATCTTCGTTCGTGCCGAATCGTAGTCGATCCTTGCAACCTTGGTGCTCGGATTGACACTTGCCGAGATGACACCGGGAATCGCGGCAGCAGCTTTCTCGATTGCCGGCGGACAATGTGCACAGGTCATACCGCCGATGCGGAGCTCGATGTGCTCCCTCTGGACTGGCTGCTGTGTCGTGGCATCCGGGCGGCGCGCGCGAATGTCCGTAACGACTGCGCTCATGCTGTCCTCCCACGTGCGGGTTCAGAAATCGTTGGAGACGGCGGACTGATCGGTGCGGGCTCGCCGGTAACGGCTCGTCCGTAAAGGGCTTCGAACCAGAATTCATAACCCTGATCGCGGAGCTCGCGGCCCCGCGCAATGAGATCGCGCACCGCGTCGAGTGTTTCGATCTCGCGAGCTTTGAGCGAATTACTCTCGGGCACCCCATGACGGTCTCGCGCGATTGAGGCCGCGATTGGCGCCCATAAACGCAGCCAGGGATTGAAGTCGGTCGCAAATGCATAGCGGCTGACGCGCATCGGATGCAGCCACTCCAGCCACTGGGCGGACAACGGCGTCGCGGTGGCCTCGATCCATTTTCCGAGTGTTGCCGAGTACAGAGCATCGAGCCGGGTCGAGACTTCGGCGACGCGGCGGAACGCACGACGGTTCTCTGGGAACGTGAGATCCTCGACACGGCGCTCCTCGAAGCGCACCGAATAGGCGTCATGCCCGCAATCCGGGTCGCCGGTCGGGTTGTCGATCTTCATTTCGTAGAGGCCCGGCGCGAGAGCTTCAATCCTCTTCAAGCTCTCAAGGATCGCGCGGTGCTCCAGACGCGCGACGCTGGCCGATACAAAGATTCCGAGATGCCCGATATGGGGATTGATGAGATAGACGATGCGCTGCCCGGCCTGCTTGAGATCGTCGGTGCCGGCGTA
The DNA here is from genome assembly GCF_000379585.1 of Bradyrhizobium sp. WSM2793. Taxonomy (NCBI): domain Bacteria; kingdom Pseudomonadati; phylum Pseudomonadota; class Alphaproteobacteria; order Hyphomicrobiales; family Nitrobacteraceae; genus Bradyrhizobium; species Bradyrhizobium sp. WSM2793. The sequence continues at coordinate 23,782 of NZ_KB902773.1, forward strand.
GACAGTTGGGATCCAGCCGAGCGCCTGATGCGGCGGCGTGATGTTGTCGCCATCAGACGCGAAGATCACGAGCGGGTTATGAACGCGACGCAGATCGACGAAGCAGTGCGGGCAGATCCTCATTTTGCCCTGCTCGAGGTGATTTCCAATGAACAGGTTTTCGACGATCGCCAGCATCTCTTCGCGGCTGAGGAAGTAAAAGCCGTTCCACCAGCGCTCAAATTCGAGAAACCGCTCGCGCTCTCGGTCCATGCGCGAGAACAAATTGGCGTACTTCTCCCAGACTCCCTCCGGTTTGAGGTTTTCGAAATTCTGCGCCAGCCAGGCGCCATCGAACCGGCCGTCGCCGAGGTCCGATGTCAGGTGGGTAAGCCAGGCTCCACCCAAGAGACCACCGGACACTCGTGCCGGATTCACCCCGGACTCTCCAGCCCAATATGACAGGGGCGACCCATTGAGAACGGCCGGACCGGCGAGGCCGTGGCAATCAGCGGCGAGAATTGCGATCGCCCAACCCGCTTGGCAATTGCCGTAGAGAACCGGCGGCTTGCCCTCGTGGCGTTTGGCAACGTCTTCCACGAACTGGCGGAGTGTGTGGAGCACATCAGCCATCGTCTGGCCCGGCGCCGGTTCGGGAAAGAACACGACGAAATAGACCGGATAGCCCTCGTGCATTGCGATCCCGACTTCGGACTCGCGCTTGAACCCGCCAATGCCGGGCCCGTGTCCCGCGCGCGGATCGACGATGATCACTGGCGGCTTGGCCGGATCGAGGCAATCCTCCAGGCACTTGTCGCCGTACCGGGTGATGCGCAGCAGTGCGTAGTTGACCGGTCGCTCGAAGCGGCGCGCGTCGAGAATGAGCTCGTAATCGAAATCGAGCAGGGGCGGCTTCCCAGCCCGTTCATGCGCGATCATATTGTCGGCGCGCTGGCGGAGCGTATCCCAAAACAGGATCGACCGCTCCCAAACGTCGCGGGCATAGGCGACGTAGTCGGTTGGCATTGACCACCCGTCCGGTCCCATCTGCTGCACAGCAACACTGGGCGCGACTGACTCGGGGGCCTTAGAATGCACCCGTATCGCAGAGGGTTCGCCGGCTGTCACCGGCCGGATATCATGCTCTGCAGCGAACCTCGATCGTTCTCGTTCGGCGAGTAAGGTCACCGGTTGCCAGGCCGCGGCCGACCTGCTCCCTTCGTCCCGAATGGTCGCCATCAACCCGCCTCTGCGGGAGCAGACACTTGCTCAACTGGTCAATGGCTGGCTTGAGAGTGCCGATTTCCGCTGTCTGGCGGTTGATACAGGTCAATTTCTGCTCTGAAAGCGGGCCTACTTGTTCGACGGGCCATCATTTCACAGTCGGCCCTCCGATGGGGCGCTGACAATGGCCATTCATCTATCCTTCCTGGGCGCGGCAGGAACGGTTACCGGTTCGAAATATCTCGTCGAGAACGAAGGATCGACAATCCTGGTCGACTGCGGGCTATTTCAAGGTTTCAAAGAGCTTCGACTGCGCAACTGGGCTCCCCTCCCGTTTAACCCACACCGGATCGAAACCGTTGTTCTGACCCATGCGCATCTCGACCATTCCGGCGCCCTGCCACTTTTGACGAAGCGCGATTTCCCCGGGCACGTGTTCTGTTCGCGCGCGACTGCGGATTTGTGCGGGCTACTGTTGCCGGATTCCGGGCATCTGCAGGAGAAGGATGCCGAGTTCGCCAACCGCCATGGCTTTTCCAAGCACAAACCAGCTCTTCCGCTCTACACCGAACAGGATGCGCGCAACGCCCTCAAAATTCTACGGCCGCTACCGTTCGATCAAGACAATAGCCTAAGCGGCGGCGCCACGATCCATCTACGCCGCGCCGGCCACATCCTTGGAGCAGCATCGGTTCAAGTCGAATGGGCCGGCCGGAGAATCGTGTTCTCAGGCGATCTTGGCCGTTACGACGATGCCACTATGGTAGACCCAGTCGAGATTGACCGGGCCGACTACCTGGTCGTGGAGTCAACTTACGGCAATCGCCGACATCCGAAGCTCGAGCCGGAACAGGCGCTTCTGGACGCGATCGGCAACACCACGCATCGTGGCGGCACCGTTATCATCCCTGCCTTCGCCGTCGGTCGGACTCAAAGTCTGCTCTACTATCTTGAGCGGCTGAAGGAGAGCGGACGACTCATTAACGTCCCGGTCTTTCTCGACAGTCCTATGGCGCAAGACGCCAGCGAAATATTTTGCCGGGACGTCGCAGATCACAGGCTGCCGCCGGCCGTTTGTCGCCGAGCCTGCGCTGTGGCGCATTATGTTCGGAGCGTCGATGAATCGAAGGCGCTGATGGAAAACCCGATGCCGAAGGTCATTATCTCGGCAAGTGGCATGGCGACCGGCGGCCGGGTGTTGCATCACTTGAAGCGCTACGCACCAGATCCAAAGAACACCATTCTCTTTGCCGGCTTCCAGGCGGGGGGAACGAGAGGTGCGGCGATGGTCGCCGGGGCTGACAGCATCAAGATCCATGGCAACTATATCCCGGTGCGAGCCGAGGTCAGAAATCTCGACATGCTCTCCGGCCACGCGGATGCCGGCGAAATTCTCCGCTGGCTGCGCGGCTTCAAGACCCCTCCCAAGACAACCTTCATCACGCACGGCGAGCCAGCCGCCTCCGACGCTCTGCGAGTCCGGATCACGGAAGAACTCGGCTGGCGATGCGTCGTGCCGGAGCACGGCCAGAAGGTGGAGCTCGAATGACCACAACCCAGTCGGCATCAGAAGGCGCCGCTCCGCACAACATTCGCGCGCGGCGGCTCGGCATTGACACGCAGTATGAGGCCGTCGTCTTCATGCACAAGGAGTGTCAGGTCTGTCGTTCCGAAGGCTTCACCGCGCAAGCACGCGTACTGCTACGCAGCCGGAGCGCGCAAATTATCGCGACCTTGTACCAGGTCAGTGGAGACCTGATTGCACATGACGAGGCGGTGCTTTCGGAACCTGCATGGAAACGCCTCGAACTTACGGAGGGTGAAAGCGTAACGGTGAGCCATCCGAAGCCGCTCGATTCGCTCAGTCACGTCCGCAGTCTGATCTACGGTAACCCGCTCGGGGAATCCGCATTCCATGCCATCATCGGCGATATCGTTGATGGCCAATATTCGGATATTCACCTGTCCTCGTTCCTCACGGCCTGCGCGGCCCGACCGCTTGACCAGAACGAGGTCCTCGCCCTCACCCATGCCATGGTCGAGGCCGGAGACCGTATGACGTGGCCCGCGGGCGTCATTGCGGACAAGCACAGTGTCGGCGGACTTCCTGGCAATCGCACCACGCCTATCGTGGTCGCCATCGTTGCTGCCTGTGGGGTCGTGATGCCCAAGACGTCCTCACGCGCCATCACATCGCCGGCGGGAACGGCAGACACCATGGAGACCATGGCGCCGGTCCAGCTGGAGACGGCGGAGATCAGGCGCGTCGTCGAGCGTGAGGGGGGCTGCATCGTCTGGGGTGGCGCCGTCAATCTCAGCCCGGCCGATGACATTCTTATTCGGGTGGAACGGGCGATCGACCTCGACAGCGAAGGACAGATGATTGCCTCGATCCTGTCCAAGAAGATTGCTGCCGGATCAACGCATCTCATCATTGATCTTCCAGTCGGGCCCACAGCAAAGGTGCGCAGTGCCGAAGCCGCCGAGGCGTTGGCAGCCGGATTGAGCAGCGTCGGCGACAGCTTTGGCCTGAAGACCAAGGTTCTTACGACCGACGGATCCCAGCCCATCGGAAGAGGCATTGGTCCCGCTCTCGAAGCTCGCGACGTACTCGCCGTTCTCAAGTGCGATGCGAATGCGCCGACCGATCTCCGACAGAAGGCGATCGCATTGGCAGGCGCCCTGCTCGAGCTAGGGAATGCGGCACCCCAGAACCAAGGCGAGGCTGTAGCCGCCAAGACCCTGGACAGCGGCCGCGCCTGGGCAAAATTCCAGCGCATCTGCGAGGCCCAAGGCGGCATGCGGACCCCACCAACCTCTCGCCTGCAGCGCCCCTTGCTGGCCGAACGATCAGGACGGGTCCACTCCATTGACAGCAGACGGATCGCGCGCCTGGCCAAACTGGCGGGGGCTCCCGACGACAAGGCCGCCGGCGCCGATCTTCACGTTAGGATTGGCGATCTCGTCGAGCGGGGGCAAGCGCTGTGCACGGTGCACGCAAACGCGCCGGGCGAACTAGCCTATGCTTTCGACTATGCCCAGGCGAACCGCGACATCATCATGGTGGCGCCCCCCTCATGAACATCCTGCTTCTTCCTCAGCCCGGCAACGAGGCGATAGCCAGATTGGTCGCAGCGACGCTCGGAGCGCAGATTGGGCGCGTCGAGCAGCGCAAATTTCCCGACGAAGAAACCTATTTGCGTCTCGATAGTGACGTTAACGGGAAGCAGGTCGTAGTCGTATGTACCCTGGATCGACCCGACAATAAGATCTTGCCGCTGCTGTTTCTTGCGGCGACCGCCCGCGAATTGGGTGCCAAGAGGATCGGCTTGGTTGCCCCCTATCTCGCCTATATGCGACAGGACCGCCGCTTCAACCCGGGCGAGGCCGTTACGTCACGTCAATTCGCAAAACTGGTGTCGGAGTCCTTCGATTGGTTGGTTACGGTTGATCCTCACTTGCACCGCTACAGCTCCCTTTCCGAGATCTATTCCATTCCGACCAAGGTCGTGCACGCAGCCCCTTTGATTTCAGAATGGATCCGGTTGAACATACCTGATCCGCTGATCATCGGACCTGACAGCGAGAGCGAGCAGTGGGTCTCAGCGGTCGCCAGCGACGCCGGCGCGCCCTATACGGTTCTTCAAAAGCTAAGGCGCGGCGATCGCGACGTCGAGATAACAATCCGCAATCCTCACGATCTCGGCGGGCGGACGCCGGTACTCGTCGATGACATTATATCGAGCGGCCGTACGATGATCGAGGCGACGAAGTTGATTGCCGCCCGTACCAGCGGTATTCCACACTGCATTGCCGTTCACGGCATCTTTGCAGACAGCTCCGACGCCCTGCTGGCGAAGGCCGGCGCTCGTGTGATCACCTGCAACAGCATCCACCACGAGACGAACGCGATCGATATTGCGCCGCTGCTGATCCACGAGATTCAGGATCTTGCAGGCAATATCAATTGCTCGGGCGGACGTTAAATTCCCCAGAATTTTTTCCATCCGATGCGTCTGGCAGATTGCGGCCGTTCTCCGCGGAAAAGAACCCTTTACCGTCCCTTTCCCGCCAGAATTGGTTCAGCTCTCATTCAAGGGCGCTGCCTATTCTTCCCGGTGCAGGCTCCGCTTGTCGAAAGCGTCAGCCTCTCAGGATCGGGAGACTTGTCATGAAGCTGAAGAGTGCAATTCTAGCCGCCGCATTTGCCTTTACCGTGCTGCCCACGCTCCCGGCGCTTGCCCACGACGATTGGGACAACGGGCATGGCGCACTCCATGACCAACTCGGTGAGGCTCATGAACGCGCCCATGAGTACGGCTTTGAGAGCCGCGCCGAGCATCGCGCCTACCACCGTGCTCTCCGAGACATGCACCAGGGCTATCATGAGGATCGCGGAGACTACAGCTACTCCAGGCCGCGCTATTACTACCCAAGCTATCGGGGCTATGGATGGTAAGCAGGCAAACAGCAACTTCAATCGCGAGGAGAGCAAGTCATGCGCGCTAAACTGCTGACCATCGGCGCGAGCCTCGGGCTTGTCCTTGCTGCAACCGCAGCGATGGCCCATCCTAAACTCACGTCCTCCGTGCCGGCGGCCGATGGCACGGAGCGCGCAGCGACCGCAACCAAAGAGATTCGCCTGAACTTCTCGGAAGGCGTCATTGCCAAGTTCTCCGGCCTGGAGTTGCAGGATGAGAGTGGCAAGCCGATCGCAACGGGAACCGCGACGACCGACGCCAAGGACAAGAAGCAGCTCGTGGTCCCCCTTGAAGCGCCGCTGACTGCGGGCAAGTACCGGGTGATGTGGCACGCGGTGTCTGAGGACACCCATCGCGTCAAGGGGGAATACACCTTCACCATCGGCAACTAGCGGTGGATACAGGTCTCGTCCTCGTCCGCTTTGTGCACTACGGGGCGTCTCTTGTCCTGTTCGGTCTGGTGCTGTTTCCCCTCTACGCTTATCCGCCAGTTGCCGGTCGCGCGGGCCTCCGCGCGCCGGCCATTTCGCGCTCGGTTTCGCTCCTCGTCCTCGTCAGCGGCATTGCATGGTTCATCGGCGTCGCGGCCAGCATGACCGACGAAGGAATGAGCTGGGATACAGCTCGATTCTTCGTCACGGAAACCTCCTTTGGCACCGTCTCTCTGCTGCGGCTCGGGGCGAGCCTGGCGGCTGTGGCGATCCTAGCGCTGCGCTTTGAACTCCATACGAAGAAGCTCGATCTTGTTCTCGTCGCCGTCTGCGCAATTCTGTTGGGCAGTCTGGCAGCCGTCGGCCATACGCAAGTGGAGGACGGCCAAGCCCGCGCGGCACACACCTTCTCGGACGCTCTTCACCTTCTCGCCGCAGGCGCCTGGCTTGGCGGCCTCGTCGGCTTGCTTCGCCTGACCTTCGCGTCTCTCTACGGGAATGGGCCGACCGGCCAAGCGTGCGAAGCGGCATATCGCTTTTCAACGATGGGCTACACGGCCGTTGCGATCTTGGTCGTATCGGGTCTGGTCAATTCCTGGTTCCTTGTGGGCTCGTTAACCAATCTGGTCGCGACAGCTTACGGCCGGCTGCTCCTGCTCAAGCTCGTTCTCTTTGCGGCCATGCTGGGCTTTGCCGGGCTCAATCGATTCTTCGTAGTCCCCACGCTGTTGCGCTCAGCCTCAGCGGGCTCGAAAGGCGGCCTCCGCAGGCTCCTCATCAACATGGTCGCAGAACTGAGCCTTGGCAGCGCGATCGTCCTGATCGTCAGCCTGCTGGGCACGACCGAACCCGCGGGCGCTTCGTAGCCGCGGCGCGTCTACCTCACCGCGCATGTCGAGGGCGCTGCACTGCCGACGTGATTTTCAGCCGAGCTCGCAACCTTTGCTCGCGAGACTTCGCATACATTTTGTGCACCTCGAACAACTCGGCTCATCCGAAAAGTTGATTTGCCTCAATATGAAAGCCGCTTGTTCCCCTAGAAGAATAATATCTCAACCAGGAGAGACGGACATGATCACCAAGAAGATTTTCGCCGCCGCAATTGCAGTCGCGTTTGCAGCCACTCCGGCGCTGGCGCAGACCAGCTCCGATTCGACGAAGGAAAAAAACGGCCACCACTACTCTGGCGGGCCGAAGACTGAAGTCCCCCATCACATGGGAAAGAAAGAATCGACGGGGACAACGGGCGCCGCTTCGACCGGCGGCCATCACTACACCGGCGGTCCCAGGGCCGAACCTCATCACATGGGTGAGAAGAAGCAGTAACCGCTTTTCGTCCGTATCGGAGGCGGACGGTCCGAAAGGGCCGCCGCGCTGCCTATGGCCCCGACCATGCGAGCCACAACGCTCCGCTAAGGAGCGCCAGGAACGTGGTTCGCAAATTACAAATTACCTTGCTGCCGTCGCTATAGCGGCCGCGGATGAACCGCTGGTGCGGCTCGATTCATTCCCGTAAGCAGTGCCGCGACAGCGCTCATGATGACCAAGCCCGCGAGGGTCACCAGCGTCTGCGACACCAGGCCATTCCAGCCCAGGCTCAGAACGCCGTGGCCTGCAAAGGACAGCAGCACACCGACGCAGTAGATCACCAGCGCATATTCACCGCATTGCACAAGCGGGCGGAGCGCCCGCGTCCTGAAGATCGCGAGATTGCTTGGCAGGAAACGCCAGCAGAGCAGCGCGAGCGCCGCGAAGTGCATCAAGCGCAAGATATCGAGATTGTTCTTGTCAACCGGATAGATCAGGCGCGAAAGCCATTCCGGCACATACGCCTAGATCGAATGCACCTGCCAGCCCAACGTGATCACGAGTGAAAATATGAGATAGGCTGCGGACAACGTAGCTAAGGTCTTGGACCTGAGAACGGCAAACTGCCAACAGCCGCGCTTGGCTCCCCAACAAATGCCGATCACGAACAGCAACTGCCAGTTCAGGGGGTTGAAGTAGATCTGTCCTGTTGGGTAGGCGTCAACGTACCAGTCAAACCTGTGAGAAAGCAGGTACAGAGCGATCGACCCGATCAACGCCAAGGGCCACGCGCGCATCACCGCGGGCAAGATGGCGAGCAGGGCGAAATGAAGGATGACCATCAAGAGTAAGGGGTCCAGGTTCACGGGCGAATATCGCAGCAGCGTCGCCTGGAACAACGTGTCGGCCGGCCTCTCCAGCAGGATCGCGAGGTTGGCGTGGTCCAGCATGCTGGTCTGATAGGCCGCCAAGTGGGAGACTTCGCCCAGCAGGAATACCAGCGTCACGATGTAGGCGACATAGATCTCGAGTGAGCGCCGCAAGATGCGCAGGCAAGCAATGGTCAAGCCGGATCGTCGCGCGATATCACCATATACGATGCCGGATGCGAGCCCCGACAAAAATACAAGTATCTCTGCGGCGTCGCTGAACCCGAAGTTCTTCGGTGTGAAGTGGTTCAGATAGCTTTCCGGGATGTGATCGATGAAGATCCACCACAATGAAAGCCCGCGAAAGAGATCGATCCGCAGATCGCGCTCGACCAACGGCGGCGGTGTCGCCACGCTCCACTTCATCTGCTCGTCTTCGCCAGCTGCCGTCTCAATATGTTTCGCGCGCTATCCCTCGATCGGCCGGGTGCCGTTGAAGCGCATGAAGGACCGCGATCCCTCCGGCCCGAACAGGACGACCGTGTATGGCTGCGGCTTTCCGCCTTCCATTCCGGGCGACCCGACGGGCATCCCCGGAACGGCAAGTCCCCTCGCCTTGGGACGCTCGGATAGCAGACGACGGATCGCCAGCGCCGGCACGTGTCCCTCGATGACGTAGCCGCTCACTTCCGCGGTATGGCAGGCGACCAGGTCTACCGGAACGCCAAGACGGGTCCGCACAAGATCGAGATCAGGCGTCTCCTCGACCCTTACGGTAAAGCCGGCCCCCTTCAAATGCCCGACCCAACTCGTGCAGCACCCACAGTTTGGGTCCTTGTGAACCGTGACAACGGGCTCGTCCGCACGCGCTATGGCCAGCGTCTCCAACAGAACCGGACCGACCAGGCACAACACCGTCCGGCGCGTCATCGACTCTGAACGTATCTTCATCGTAGTGCTCCTTTCGAACGACATTATCATCGAAATCCGCGAGTTTCCCCCGCTCGGCTCGCCGTCTCGCCCGCCGCGAGCTCGATGATCTCTGCCGTAATCTCCGCCTGACGCACAATTCGCTCCGTCGCCTGCAACGTGGCGAGCTGATGCTCAACCTGGGTCCTTGCTGCAGCCATTGCTTCCATGCGGGCCTCGTTCTCGGCTGCGAATGCATGCAAGGTCGTATGACAAAGCTGCGCGTGCAGGTACTCCGCAGTCAGCTCGATCAGAAGTGCCTCAGGCGCCATGTTCAGTAAAGGCTGCCTTCGACTTGTCGGGGCGGACAAGCCCGGCAGATCAAGCGGAAACAGGCGACGGCGTTCGATGTGGATGCCCCGGCCCGGTCGCCATTCACTGAAGACGGCCTCAAGCCGACCGATCTCGCCTGAAGCGACCCGCAGCAAAAGCGCTTCCGTGATGCGATCCGCGAGCTTGGGTATGCCGAGCGAATGCACCGGCATTGGCGCGCTCCAGTCGATGGTCATCCCTCGTTCCGTCATGATGGCTCGCCCTCGCGTTCCGACCACGAACAGCTCGGCATCGTCGAGTTCCCCGCCAACAGCGTCAAGCACCCTTTCGCTGAAGGCACCGGCGAAGCCCTGCTCGGCACAAAACAAGACCAGAGCTCTCCCCGTCGCCGGCTGATCGGTCCCGAGATGGGCGGAAGAGACCAGATCAAGCACCTGTCCAATGGCCAGAGCGATGGTGGCGGAATAGCTGTCCACGGCCGCAAGCTGAACGCGGGCCTGCTGCGCCCGCGCCGCGGCAATGCCGCGCATCGCATTCACCACGGCCCCGAGCTGGCGGATGCCGCCGATACGGGCGCTTATGTCGGCCAGACGCTCGGTCATGGCAGCTTCCCCTCGTTCGGCGCTGCCGTCGCGTCTACAAGCGTGCGGACATATTGCTGAAGCACCTTATCGAGCGCCTGCTTCCGCGCATCAGTGAGCGTGCCGGTCTCCTCGATCAGCCGGACGACGTCCGGCGCGCCGCGTTCGATTGCCTCAAGGAGCCCCACGCGGAAGGCCGTAACGCCGGCGAGCGGAAGCTGGTCCATCAGCCCCGACTGCAACGCCCGCAGCAGCGCCACCTCCTCGGCGAGCTGCAGCGGCGCATGTTGGGGCTGGCCGAGCATCGCGCGGATCCGCGCACCCCGTGTCAGCTGGTTGCGGACGCGCTGGTCGGGCATGCCGCCAAAGCGGGTGAACATCTCCAGCTCGAGAAACTGAGCATAGTCGAGGCGCACCATCTCGGCAGCCTCGCGAAGCGCCAGCGCCTGCGTCTTGCCTCCGACCCGGCTGACGCTGGTGCCTACCTCGACCGCCGGCTTCTGCCCTTCATGGAAGAGCCTGGCGTCGAGTACGATCTGACCATCCGTGATCGAAATAAGATTGGTCGGAATGTACGCGCTGAGGTTACCGGCGTCGGTTTCCGCGATCGGCAGGGCCGTCAGGGAACCTCCGCCCTTCTCCTTTGACAGCTTGGCCGCCCTTTCGAGTAGCCGCGCGTGGACATAGAAGATGTCGCCTGGATATGCCTCGCGCCCTGGCGACTGGCGAGTGAGCAGAGCGATCTCGCGATGGCTGGCCGCGTGCTTCGTCAGATCATCGACCACAATCAGGGCATGCTGGCCGCGATCGCGAAAATCTTCCGCCATCGTGAACGCGGCGAACGGCGCGATCCACTGCAATCCCGGTGAGCTTGCCGACCCGGCAACGACGATAATGCAGCGCTCCATGGCGCCAAAGGTCGTTATCGCGTCGATCGCCCGGCGGATGCTTGAGCTCTTCTGGCCGACCGCGACATAGACGCAGACCAGGTCGCTGGCCTTCTGATTGATGATCGCATCGACAGCGATCGTCGTCTTGCCCGTCGATCGATCGCCGATGATGAGCTCGCGTTGTCCGCGGCCCAGCGCGAACAGGGTATCCACCACCATGATGCCGGTCTGCACGGGCTGCGTTACGAGATCCCGGTCAATGATGCTGGGCGCCGGGCGCTCTATGGGCTCGAGCCTATCCGTGACCACCGGTCCCTTGCCATCCAGTGGCCGACCTAGCGGATCGACGATGCGGCCGAGAAGCGCCGGTCCTACCGGCACGCGGACGACGTCACCGGTACCGCGCACGCGATCGCCCGCCTCGACGGCATTCACGGCATCAAACAGCACACACCCGATGCGGTCTCGTTCGAGGACCTGCGCGAAACCGAACTGTCCCTTTTCGAACCGCAGCAATTCGTCCTGGCGAACCGCAGGCAGTCCCGAGACCAGCGCGATGCCATCGCCGACCTCCTCCACCCGCCCGATCTGCTCCGTCTCGGGCCCAAGTCCGGTCGCACCAACTCTGATGCTGGCGCGCTTGAGCCAATCGTCGGCGAGCCTGTCAATGTCGGTTGCTGTCATCCGAAAGGTCCGCAAGGATCTTGGCGAGGTCGGCGCGCCAACTGTTCTTGATGACAAGGTGTGGACCGTGCAGCTCCAGACCGGCGATCAGTCCGGGATCCTCCTTGAAGGTGATCTCGGGCCGGGCTTCGAACGCCTCGGCGATCAGCTGCCGCTGGCGTTGCTGCTCCTCCGGCTGGACTGGCGTCGCGCTGACTGCCTCCAGCACCACCCCGTCTGCTGCCATGGCCTTCCGAGCCGGCTCGGGCAACGCCCGTATTTCCCGGAGCAGCACATCCAGGAACGCCGCACCGGCGGCCGGCCCATTCAGGCGAGCGACAAGCCGCCTCGCGATTTCGACGGCCAGTAGGCTCGCTCGCTCCACCCAGGCCTGCTCGGCCGCGTGCTGCTCCTTTTCGATGCTCATCTTTGCGGATGCTTCCAGCGTCGCCACCTCCCTGGCAGCCGAGGCGAGAAGCGCCTTGCGCTCCTGCTCCGCCGCCTCGTGAGCTGCAGCAATGATCGCTTCGCGTTCCCTGTCGAATCCGGACCTGATGCGCTCGATGTCCACGAGCGCGCTGTTCGCCTCGGTCCGCTTGGCCTCGGCCTCTGCCAGCACTTGAACAGATGCGACGCGACGCTCTTCGATCATGCCCGCGACCGGACGCCAAAAGAAGCGGGCGAGCAACCACACCAGGATCGTGACATTGACGGCCTGAAGCCCGACCGTCCACCATTCGATGGTCATGGCATCACTTCAGCAGCGGGTTTGCGAACAACAGCAGCAGCGCGATCACGAGGCAGTAGATCGCCATGGTCTCGATCATCGCGAGGCCGACGAACAGGGTACGCGAAATGGTGTTCGCGGCTTCCGGCTGCCGCGCGATCGCATCCATGGCGGCCGCGACGGCGCGGCCTTCAGCCAGCGCCGGGCCGATGGCGCCAAATGACACGGCAACGGCTGCCGATACGATGCTCACAATGGATAACCAGTTCATGACTGCGCCCCTACGCCGGAAGTTTTCGTTTCTTTGTTCCCCTCGGTCACTGCTCCGGCGATGAAAACCATCGCAAGGATCGCAAAAATGTACGCCTGGACCGCTCCCGTGAGCAGATCAAGCGCCATGAGGGGGATCGGTACGAGCAGGCCGGCCACAGAAAGAACGATGCCGACCACGAACACGCCGCTCATCACATTTCCGAACAGGCGGACCACGAGCGAGAACGTCCGTGTGAGGCTCTCGAGGAAATTGAGCGGGATCATGATCGGGTTCGGAGATGCGAACGTGGCGAGATAGCCGCGCACTCCCCCGGCACGGATGCCGTACCAGATCACGGCAATGAAGACGACAAGCGCAAGCGCTGCGTCGGTTTCAATCTGAGCCGTAGGCGGCTCAACTCCTGGCACGAGCGAGGACCAGTTGGCGACGAAGATGAACAGGAAGAGCGTACCGATGAAAGCACGGTAGGGGGATGGCTCTACGCCCATCGTATCCCTGATCTGGCCATCGACCGCCTCGACAATCAGCTCGATGGCCGCTTGTATCGCAGATGGTTTTTGCGACAGGCTGCGCGTCAGGAGGATGCCGCCGAGCGTTAATCCGGCCATGATCGCCCAGGTCGTCACCACGGCTGCGGTGACAGGCACGGGCCCGAGATAAAACAGCGCATTGCTGCTGAGTGGCGAGGTCATGTCACCTCCCGTGTGCTGCGATGGATGAGAGAACGGCCGATAAACACCCCCAGCGTCACCGCCAGCAGATGCAAGGGCCCCGCCAGGCTCGCCAGTGTCAACACGGCACCAAGAATGACGAAACGAAGGACCATCAGCGCAATGGTCCTCACGGCCCCGCCGCCTCCGGTGAACTGGCTGACGGTCCACCGCAGGCTGCCGAAATACATGAGGCCCAGCACGATCCCAGCGGCCAGATCGCCGGATATCGCCAAGACCTGGATCCCGGTCGGCAGGATTTCAACGAGGGAGATGCTCATGCGCTATTCATCCATCTCCATGCGGACCAGCAACCGACGGCCAGCCCGATCAGCAGCAACGGCGCGGTCCAGAAGACCCCCGTATAGAATGCGTGATCCATCCAGTGTCCCAGGTAGATTCCGATCAGCATGGGGACGACGATGATCCAGCCAAGCACACCGATCTGGGCAAGCCTTCGTGCGACTGACGGATCTCCTTCCCGCAGCTTGCGCCGGTGGCGCTCCCCGCGAATGCGGGCGCCCTTCACCAGCGGATCTTCCTGGTCTGAACCGGCGAATTTCGGCGTCGATGATTTCTCCGACCCGCTCATGAGAACATCCCCACGCCGCCCCGGTGCCCGGGCCGCAGATGATGCATCATCTGGCGGATCGCGTTGAGACGCAGCCGGGTGCTCTCGACGTTTTCGGTCCGCTCGCTCTCGAGATCGGCATGAAAACGGGCGAGCACCGTCTTGTCCAGGATGGTGAGATCGTCCCCCGGCACAGCCTCGCGCGTGGCGATGACGACCTCATCACCGCCGCCGACCGAGAGGACGCCGCGACGCACCGCGCAGTAGTGGCGCGTGCCGTTGCGGCTTTGCCAGCTCACGACAGATATCGCGAGGCTAGTGACGAAATCCGCGTGTCGCGGCAATATCCCGAAGCTCCCGGTCGCATCTTCTGCGCGGACGGCAAGCACTCCATCCTCGTCTATGACTATCGACAGCGGCGTGACGATGCTCAGCTTCATGATGCACGCCCTTTCCCGGTGGACGTGGCTTCCTTCTCGCGAGCTTCATCCAGGGTACCGACCATGTAGAGCGAACCCTCTGCCCACTCGTCCGTCTCGCCATCCAGGATCGCGCGGCAGCCAGCCAGGGTGTCGGCTCGCCGGACACTGCGGCCGGGCGTGCCGGTGAAGGCTTCCGTCACCATGAACGGCTGGCTCAGGAACCTCTGCAGGCGGCGGGCTCGCTTGACGATCAGCTTGTCATTGGCGCCAAGTTCCTCGACCCCGAGCAGCGCAATGATATCTTGCAGGTCCTTGAAGCGAGCCAGCGTCTCACGTGCGCGCTCCGCGACGCGATAATGCTCTTCGCCGACCACGAGGGGATCGAGCAAGACCGAGGACGAGGCAAGCGGATCGATCGCGGGATAAAATCCCTGCGCTGCCAGCGTGCGCGACAGCATGATGATGCTATCGGTATGACTGGATATGGCCGTCACCGCCGGATCCGTAAAGTCGTCGGCAGGTACGTAAACTGCCTGGATGGCGGTCACGGATGCGCCTGCGACCGAGGCGATCCGCTCCTGCAAGGATGCCACCTCGGTTGCCAACGTGGGCTGGTAGCCAACCCGCGACGGAAGGCGTCCAAGCAGGCTCGACAATTCGCTTCCGGCCTGAACGAAGCGGAAGACGTTGTCCATCAGAAGCAGCACGTTCTGGTGCTTCTGGTCGCGAAAGTGCTCCGCAATCGTCAGCGCCGTCAGCGGCACGCGCCAGCGCGCGCCGGGCGGCTCGTTCATCTGGCCGTAAACGAGCACGGTGCGGGCAAGAACCCCCGACTTCTGCATGTCGGTCAACAGCTCATGGCCTTCGCGGGAGCGCTCTCCAACGCCGGCGAACACCGAGATTCCGTTGTAGTTTTCGACCATGGCATGGATCAGCTCCATCACCAGCACGGTCTTGCCGACGCCGGCCCCGCCGAACATGGCGGCTTTGCCGCCCTGGGCGAGAGGCGCGAGAAGGTCAATCACCTTGATGCCTGTCTCGAAGACAGCGCTAGTCGACGTCCCATCCTCGAGCGCTGGCGGCGGGTGGTGAATGCTGCGGCGTGGAATGTCCGATAACAGTTCGGGACCGCCATCTCGGGCCGTTCCCAGCACGTCGAGAAGACGCCCGAGAATCGCATCTCCGACCGGCACTGAAATAGGGGCGCCGGTGACGCGTACGGGCGTACTGCGCGCGAGACCTGCGGTGGCCTGAAGCGCGATGCTGCGGACCGTCATGGGGTCGAGATGGCTATGCACCTCGAGGACCAGGGGCTCGGGCCTGTCCCACTCCACCGCGAGGGCCGAGTTGATGGGCGGCAGTGCTTCGCCGCCGAAATCGACATCGACGACTGCACCTCGCACCGATACGACTGTCCCTCGCGACGCAATCATATTCGTTCCAGCCGCTGCAACGCATGCGGCGCGCTTTAAGTCACACCCTTGGAACTACTATCGAACTGCCGGATGCGGCACTTGACCCTGATCAAGCTTCGGGTCGTAAAAGCAGAGGGTCTAGGAGCTGATAGGTCGGGCTTCCGCTGCTTTCTTGACGGCTTCCGCGTATCGAACCTCGCTCCACCATTTCCAGAGGACGTAAATGGCCGGATAGATCAGTAGTTCCAAGATGAAGCTGGTGACGATGCCGCCGACCATCGGGGCCGCGATGCGCTTCATGACGTCGGAGCCGGCGCCGCTCGACCACATGATCGGCAACAGGCCCATCAAGATCGCAAGCACCGTCATCATCTTGGGCCGCACGCGCTGGACGGCGCCTTCCATGATTGCGCCCTCGAGCTCCCTGATCGTGTTCATCCGCCCTTCGCGCTTCCAGCGATCATACGCAACATCCAGATATAGCAGCATGACCATCCCGGTTTCGGCGTCGACACCCGCCAGCGCAATGATGCCTACCCATACGGCCACGCTGAGGTGATAGCCCAGCAACCAAAGCAGAAGAAATGCGCCGACCAGAGAGAACGGCACCGCCATCAGCACGATCGCCACCTTGGTCATCGACCGTGCGTTGAGATAGAGCAGGACGGCGATGAGCGCGAGCGTAATGGGGATGACATAGGTCAGGCGCTTTCCGGCCCGCTGCATTCCCTCGTACGAACCGCTCCATTCCAGCCTGTAGCCCGTAGGCAACTTCACCTGCTCCTGAACGGCCTTGCGGGCATCCTGCATGTAGCTGCCGATATCCCGCCCCACCACGTCAACATAGACGTAGCCGACCAGGCGAGCGGCTTCGCTCTTGATCAAGGTAGGGCCATCGACGAAACGTATCGCCGCCAATTCGCCGAGCGGCACCTGAACGCCGCCCATTGTTGCGACCAAAATGCGCTGCAATTTACCGGGATCGTCCCGCAGTTCGCGTCCATAGCGGACGTTCACCGGATAGCGTTCGCGCCCCTCGATCGTCTGGGTGACATTCGCGCCACCCACTGCCGTCATGATGACCTCTTGCACGTCCATCACTGACAGTCCGTAACGGGCAATCGCTTCGCGATTGATCTCGAAATCCAAATAATAGCCTTCGTTCACGCGTTCGGCGAAGGCGCTTCGCGTCCCCGGAACGGGACCGACGGCCGCTTCCACGTCCGAGAGGATCCGTCCGATTTCTACGAGGTCCGGCCCGAATACCTTCACGCCCACAGGCGTCCTGATGCCGGTGGACAGCATGTCAATGCGCGCCTTGATTGGCATAGTCCAGCTGTTGGAGAAGCCGGTCATCTTGGCGTTCAGCGCCTGGTTCATTTCCCCGATCAATTTATCGGGGGTCATGTCCTTGCGCCATTGGTCCACGGGCTTGAGGTCGATCAGCGTTTCGACCATCTCCAGCGGTGCGGGATCGGTTGCGCTTTCGGCTCGCCCGGCCTTGGCGAAGACACTCGCGACTTCCGGGAACGTCATCAGGATCTGGTCCTGCTTCTGGATCGTGTCCTTCATCGTCTGGATGGAGGAGCCCGGCAATGTCGCGGGCATGAAGAGGATCGTCTCCTCCCAGAGCGGCGGCATGAATTCGCTGCCAAGACTGAGATAGATCGGCGCGATCGAGCCGATCGCCAGGAGGGCGATCACGACCATCAAATAGCGCAGCTTCAACGCCAGCTTGGCAACTGGTTGGTAAATCCAGATCAGAAAACGGTTGATCGGATTGCGCTCCTCGGCAGGAATCCTGCCTCGGATCAGCAGCATCATGAGGAAAGGCGTGACGGTGATCGACAGGATCGCCGCGAAGAACATGCTGAAGGATTTGGTGTAGGCGAGCGGCTTGAATAGCCTGCCCTCCTGGTCCTGAAGGGCAAACACGGGCAGAAAGCTGACGGTGATGATCAGGAGGGAGAAGAACAGCGAAGGCCCGACCTCCTTGCCTGCCTCGATCATGACCTCTAGCCGGGGCCGCTGCTGGTCGGGAGGTTTCGACTGTTCATGCTCGATGTGCTTGTGCGCATTCTCGATCATGACGATCGCCGCATCGACCATCGCGCCGATGGCGATGGCGATGCCGCCCAGGCTCATGATGTTGCTGGTGAGCCCGATCCACTGCATCGCAACGATCGCCATCAGCACCGCTAGCGGAAGCGTGATGATGGCGACGAGCGCGCTGCGGGCATGGAACAGGAACAGGAGGCAGACCAGGCTAACGATAATGCTTTCCTCGATGAGCTTCTCGCGAAGCGTCTCCACCGAGTGCGCAATCAGCGTGGAGCGATCATAGACCATGACCAGCTCCACTCCCTCGGGGAGCAAAGGCTGTACCTGCTCCTTGATCACCTCTTTGACGCGGTTCAGGACGTCATAGACGCTCTCGCCGAAGCGGACGACCACGATGCCCCCGGCCGCGTCGCCCATCCCATTGAAGTCCACTACCCCCCGACGGATATCAGGACCGATCTGGACCGCTCCGACATCCCGCACCAGAATGGGCGTGCCATCGGGCTGCGCGCCTACGGCGACGGTCTCGATGTCGGCCGGTCCGAGGATATAGCCCCTGCCCCGCACCATATATTCGGTGCCGGTGAACTCGAGGACCCGTCCGCCGACCTCCTGGTTGCCGCGGCGAATTTGCTCGACCACCTTGTTGATCGGGATCTTGTAGGCCAGCAGCTTGTCCGGATCGATCGTGACCTGGTACTGCTTGACGAAGCCTCCGACAGGGGCGACTTCTGCAACGCCCGGGACGGCCCGGATCTGATATTGCACCTGCCAGTCCTGGAGGCTTCGAAGTTCGGCCAGCGAGTGTTTGCCGGTTTTGTCGATCAACGCATATTCAAGCGCCCATCCGACGCCGGTCGCATCGGGTCCCAGTTTCGGCGAGACACCTTGCGGCAGCTTGCCTGCCATTCCGCTCAGGTACTCGAGCACGCGGCTGCGGGCCCAATACAGATCCGTACCATCCTCGAAGATCACGTAGATCAGAGACGAGCCGTAGAAGCTGCTGGCTCGAACCGCCTTCACCTTCGAAGCGGACAGGAGCTGGGTCACGATCGGGTAGGTGATTTGATCTTCTATGATGTTGGGACTGCGGTCCTCCCAGTCCGTCGAGACGATCACCTGCACGTCGGAAAGATCAGGCAGCGCATCCAGCGGCGTCTTGAAGACAGCCCATAACCCGCTGCCGACGATTGCAACAATCATCAGCAACATGAGGAACGGGTTACGTGCGCTGAATTCGATGACGCGGGCGATCATGGGCTCTTCTCGGCTTTCAGCGAAGCTCTCAATGCTTGGTCTTGGAATGCTCGTGAGTTCCTTCCTCACCTTTCTTTGCGGGCTCCGGCTTCGCAGCAGGCCCACTCCCGCCGCCATCCATGCCGGGCATGCCCACCATGCTCCCGCCGCCCGCTTCCAGACGGCTTTCGGAGTCGATGAGGAAATTGGCCGAGGTGACGACTTCGTCGCCAGCCTTCAGGCCTTCAAGAACCTGGAATCGATCCTCGAATTGCAGCGGGCTGATCTTGACCTGCACGGGAACGAAGCGACCTGGAGAGGTCACGCGAAAAGCGATGTCGCGCCCACCGGTCCGAATGACGGCGGACGTCGGAACAGTCAAACCGCTTCCCATCCCATGCGTCAGCATGATCTGGCCAAACATGCCGGGCCTGAACTCGCCCTTGGGATTGGGCAACTCGACACGCACCTGGACCGATCGCGACATTTCATCGACGACGGGATCGACGAATACGACCTTGCCGATAAACTTCTGCATGGGCAGGGACGGAAATGAGACCGTCACGGGCATGCCCACAACGACGTGCGGCAGCTCATATTCAAAAATCTTGGCCTGCATCCAGACCGTCGAGAGATCGGCGACCACGTACAATTCGGCCTGCGGCATCGCGTACTGGCCCTCGAACGTCTTCTTCTCCAGTACGGTCCCGGAAATCGGCGTCCGCATGATCAGCGACCGGGCAGGCTTGCCCGTCTTCTCCAGCGCTTCGATCGCGTCCTGCGGCACGTCCCAGAGCTCGAGACGCTGGCGCGCCGTCTCCGCGACCATCTGTTGGTCAGGATTGGACCGTGCCGACCGCAATGCCGTGAGAAATTCGCGCTGCGCCGCATAAAACGCCGGGCTGTAGATCGACAGCATCGGATCGCCGGCGTTGAGCTTCTGCCCCGTGAAGGCAACGAAGAGCTTTTCGACCCATCCTTCGGTCTTGAGGTGAATGTGAGCCACCTTGGTCTCGTCGGGTCGAATGATCCCCACGGCGCGAATGTTCATGGCGAGTGGTGTTTCTTCCGCCTTGCCGGTGGTCACTCCGATCCGTTGTTGCACCTCTCCGGTGACGCTGATTTCGGCAAAGCCAGGCAGGTCGCCTTTCGCAACGGCAGCCGGCGCGCTTGGCATCTTCATACCGGGCATGGCGTCCTCCGCATGAACGCCCTGAATCACGCCAACGGCCAACAGCGCGGCCAGCGCTGACCCGACCCGAGTGCCGATCCGCTTCATGGACATGAGGATCTCCCGCCATCGCAATCTGACTTCGCCATCCGGCCGATCGTCTCGATGTCCCGACCCGCAAGCGCTTCGATTTCGGCCAGCCGTTTCTCCCGCTCAATCCTGATCTGGGCGACCGCCCGGCGGGTCGCGATCAATGTCCGAAGACTGTCGATCAGCTCGGCGAATCCGATCGACCCGGCCGCGTATTCGCTTCGCGAGCTGTTGACGAGTTGCTCGGCCGCCGGAACAATGCGCTGGCGGTACAACGCCGATTGCCGGTCCGCATTGCGCAAGATGTACAGGTTGGCCACAAAGCTCGCCGCGCGATCGCTCCGGGTCTGCTGCAGCATGGCCTCGGTCGACTTGGCCATTGCATCCGCCTCATCGATAGCGCCGCGTATGGCAGGCAGCCGCGTCGGGAGCATCACCATCGCTCCGATCGTCTGCGAAAGCGTGCCTGTCACGCTCGCGGAGGGAATGATGTCGGGGAAATAAGCCAGTTTCGCCAGCTCGAGCGCGTCCCTTCGTCCCTCCACTTGCCGGGCAAGGCCAGCCAGTTCCGGATTCTGATCCACTGCCGCCGCGATGAGTTGTGCGTCAGTAGCCCCAATGGGCCGCGGCGGTAGCAAACTCGGTGGAAGGCCCAACGGCGCTCTCGCATCGCGGGCCAGCATTCCGTTGAGCTGTCCGCGCATCGACTTCGCCTCCGCCTCCATGCTGGCCAGCTCGTTCTCGGCCATCTGGGTTTCGATTTGGGCCTTCAGCAGATCCTGCAGCGGACCACCGGCCTGTGCCCGGCTCGACGCCGATTCGCTCACGAGCTTGAGGAGAGCGAGGTTCTGGCGATCGATGCGAATCTTCTCCTCGGTCAGCGCCAGATCCAGATACATGGACAGTGCTTTCCGCTGGAGATCGAACTTGACGGCGCGAAACTTTTCGCCGGCCTGCCTAGCCGCATCCAGCGCCACGAGCCCTGCCGTCTGCACCTTGATGGGCAGCGACAGGTTCATGGACGGATCGAACCCGAGACCGATCGTGGTCCGATCCCACGCCTTCATTTGCTCGGGCGAGAACATGTAGCTGAAGCTGAGGGCTACGTTGCTGTTCGGCCAAGTCGCGGCCTGATCGATGCGGGCCAGTGCGGCCTTCCACTCGAAGTACGCGGATCGAAGCTCTCCGTTGGCAAGAAAGGCCCGGTGCAAGACGGAGCGCCAATCCGCTCGTGCAGGCAAGCGCGGCAACTGATCCGGCTCCAACGGAGGCTCGAACATGGTCGAGAGCTTTTCAACCTTGGCCTGCTCTTCGATCGTCCCCGGCGGCGCTAGGGTGCAGCCACCAAGGGCAAGTAGGCCCGCCAAGGTCAGCCCCAGAGACAGGGCTGGCGCCCGCGTGCGGTTGCAGGTCGGTCGGAGCGCTCCACAACGCATGGAATATGGTCCCGATGAATTCGCATAAGGGGAACCTTCACTAGACGACAATACATTCTCGCGCACAACAGCGGATGCCCCCGTCCACAACACAGGCTTCGTCCCACTTAACCTAGCCTGAAATCTATTGTCCGGGGACGGACGGCCGATTGATCCACGTCAAGCAGCCGAGCCCTTTCCTGGGATCCGGGGCCGAGAAGTCTTGAATGCGAGCGGCTCTGGAATTCGTCATGCGAATCTGTCGGCGGGATGAGACCTCGCTCCTATCCTCTCCTCGACAGGCCCATCTCCGATTCCGGCAAAACCGGAAGCCGGACTGTTGGCGGATTAGTACCGGAAGCCTCGTCTGGCTCGGCCGGCTATCGGCAGGCCCAATTCCCAGATTTCGGGCCGCCCTGATACGTGCAGGTCCTGGACCATTCCGCGCTTCCTGAGGTCGAGTCTGGTTCAGCAGTCGGAAGGGCAATGATGTGCGCCTCCGGTGTCGCGAATGACAACGTCGCTCGATCGCTCTTCGCTGCCGCTGGAGAGACCACCACCCATGCTGAGGCGACAAGAGCGTTTAGACGCAACTTTGACATGACCATCTCCCGGTCATCGAAGCTCATGCAGGCAGACTGCACTTTGCGGGAGACGCAGAGTTGACAGGGATCAAAATGCCCGCGGGACCTAACCGACCCAAAGTCATCTGAATGAACTTCAATCCTACCAGGGGCCTGCTTGTGCCGATCGCTGGAAGACCGCTGATCTCGAAGCATAGTTGCTGGGAACCATCCCTCCGGCCCGCCCGGCACTTGCGTCGATCGAAGAAACCATTCCTTCAACCGTGGATTGGAAGAGTGGAGCGGGGAGCGCTCGGAACGATGGAGATTTCCATGCATGCGCAAGAAATGATCAGCACGCATCCTCATGTGCGTGGACAGACCAATGATACGCTCATCCGTTGCATAGAGGAGTGCTACTCCTACGCGCAGACCTGCACGTCATGTGCGGATGCTTGCCTTGCGGAGAAGAATGTAAAATCGCTCACCCAGTGCATCCGACTAAACTTGGACTGCGCCGACATCTGCAACATCACCGGCAGGATATCCACCCGCCGGACTGGCTCGGACGAGGAGATGATCCGCCGGATGCTGGATGCTTGCGCTGCGGCCTGCCGGCTGTGCGCCGACGAATGCGAGAAGCACTCCAAGATGCACGAACACTGTCGGATTTGCGCCGAAGCATGCCGGCGGTGCATGGATGCTTGTGAGGAAGCCGGACGGGGTATGGTACACTAGCCAAACCCTACTCGTATTCCGATTGCAATGCGTGTCGGTGCTGGAAGGGTGCTTCGCACCCGCCCTGGTTCTACGCTCCGGGTCCGCTTGTGAGCGCAACAGCTGCCGCTCTACTCGATCGGCTCGAACGACCTGACCAGATCACTCTCGGCGATTCCGATATCGTCGTGTTCGACTTCGACGAGCGCGATCCCAGCATGCTGGACATACTGAAGCTCGCCGTCGCCGGCGCGAAACGGAATCGACGTCATATTGGGATTTGCGGAGAAGTGCCTGCGAACTATCCGGAGATCGCGCGGTTTCTGACCCGTCTCTGGATCGACTCGATGAGCGTCAATTCGGCTAGCATCCTGCGGACGATCGGCGTCGTGTATGAGGCCGAGCGAAGTACCGGCAGCGTCGATCCTAGATACGCAGCGCCGGCCGCAAAATGACGCGCCTGAAAATCATTCGGCTTTCGGGCGGAGATCCGCCAATTCGTGGAGGGACTTTAGAGCCTCCCCTACCTCGTCATCTTCCAGCATATCGTTAAGACGGCGATGGGCGCGATTGGCCTGCTCCAACTTAAGGTTCGAAGCGTTCTGCGTCGTAGTATCTGGCTTGCTGCCAATTGGATTTTCTCGGCAAGTCATTTCCTGCCCTCGCGTGTAAGGTCGACCATGATGAAAATGGTCATTTTACACCCACGTATATTGAGCGAGATCAATTGCCGGCCGATTCAGTCGACCGGCTCAAGAGAGGCTCGATTGACTTGGGCGGGAATTCGGATAGGAGGCTATGCAAGACGGACCGGGGGGGCTGAGGTGACTGACCTGCTGCGCGTGCTGATCCAACGATGGCGTGACGATCCAGGATCGACCTATCGGACCTGGTTTCTGTGGGACGAGCGGCTCAAGAATTTTAGATCTATCCGCCGTGGTATCGCTCAGGTCGTCGAGGAGATCGACGCAGGGACGTTCGGCAACGTCTACAAGGGCTCATCCCTGGAGACAATTGTGGGCTCCATCGCCGAGCAGCGACAGATCTTCAAGGGCGCCGACCACGCCTTCCTTTGGAAGCCAAAGCTGCGTATTCCCGACATCTACGAAAATGCCGAGAACCAGCGCGCATTCGGTCGGCTCCTTCATCGTTGCACGTGCTGCAGCACCGAACAGGAGCTGATCGACGGGATCGAAACGATCGACAGGCTCAAAATAAAGGGGCTTGGACCGGCGGTCGCCAATCTGCTCTACTTCCTGCATCCAACGCTAATGCCGCCGTTCAACACGGCTATCGTCAATGGCTTTAACGCGGTGACCGGATCGAAAGTGAAGCTCGGCCGCTGGGATCAGTATCTGGCGATGCGAGCGGGCATACTGCGCCTAAATCTGACGTACCGGGATCTGTTGTCGAATGATCTTGGCGCGATCGCGGGTCTTCTCTTCGATGTAGGTATGGAACGCTACTCCGCGCCTCCAGCCAGTGAGGGAGATGGCGCGCGTGACGCTTGGCTAGGAGAGCTGTCGAAGGCGCGGGAAACAGCCAAGAAGCTGGAGGGACTGAGCGCCGCTGCACAGGACAGCGATCGAACGCATACCGAAATTCAGGCGTGGCTGCGGGATTTGGGGCTGGCCCTCGGCTACAAGGTGTGGGTTGCGGCAAATGATCGAGGGCGCACCTATAATGGTAGCACGCTGTCCGCCGGATGTTTGGATTGCCTTCCACCGTCGATCGAAGGCTTGTCGGGGGTGGATTCGATACGTCTCATCGATATCCTTTGGATCGACCCGGAGGGCACCCGTGTCACCGCCGCTTTCGAAGTTGAGCACACGACATCGATCTATTCCGGGATCGTTCGCATGCTCGACCTCGCCCTGAGCAGCGACCTTCATGCGACTGGGGGCTTGTTCTTGGTAGCTCCCGATTCACGCGAGGAGGAGGTTCGGGCGCAACTTCGTCGACCTGCATTCAGTCGCGTGGCGGATCTACAAGTGCGCTTCGTGCCTTATGGCGAGTTGGAGAAGAACAAGGAAGCCATTGCGCGGTTCGGGACCGGAATGAAAGGCATTCAAGCGATCGCGCGCATACTTTGACCAGCGCGGACCATGGATAGCATTTGTGAGCAAAACGTCGGGCCACCCAAAAAACGAGCTGCTGGCCTGTATTGGCTCGGACGCGGCGCGCAAATTGGACCACGTCTGCCACAATTCTGAAGAAGTGGTCCCGCCGATAACGCGTGCGGGACCTACTCCTTAGCGGGTCTCCAGCCAGGCAATCTGGCGGAGGATTAAGTAGCGCCGCCGTCCAGTACGTACAACTGGCACTTTCCCTGACGGTTAATTCCTGAATTGGGGCTGATCGCTCTTCTATCGTGCTCACCAAGTCTATGGTTTGCATATCAGCAATGGCTATTCCTCCGGATCGTTTCGATCGGTTGCGCTTTTTGCTCGCCGCAGTAGCCTTATTTTGCGATGAGGACGTAACGAACTTGGCGGACCTGTTTCCGCGGCATTCGTCCTATTTGTACGCTATGGCTACCCAGCAGCCATACCTGCGCTCTGGATTCCTTTCTTGCTAAGGACGCCCACTATCTTATTGCCTCGGACCTATCATGGTTCAGGCGAAGACGTGGGCGGCAAGGACGAAATGACTCGGATCGATGTATTTAGGTTGCCAGATAATAGGAAAATGTCGCGTGATGTGAAGCGTCGTCGCAAGAACCGTGGCATGCCGCCGCCCGCGACGTTCGATATCGAAACACTGCCAGGCAGCTCGAATTTGACGGCATTGGAGGTGGCTGCGGTCGTCCGGCGCACGCCCGGAGCGCTGGAGCAGTGGCGGCGCCATCCGAATCACCCGCTGAGATGGCGCTACGTCGATGGGCGCCCGCTCTATCGTGTCGATGCGGTGCGCGACTATCTGGCTGGGTGCGACAAGACTACTAAGCGCCCTCAACCGCATAGTGCTCGCGGAGACGACCGAGCAGCTCGGCCTTGATGGAGTCGAGCGGATTGGTCCGCTGCAGGCGCACGACCTTGCCGACCCGTTTCGCGCCGACCAACTGCGCGATGTAGTCGTGAGCCGCCTCGAACGCCATCTTCCGGATGATCCACTGTTCGTCGTGATTGTAGACTTGGTCGATCCCACGCGGCTTTTGGCCGACACACAGCCGCTGGATTTCGTTGTCGTAGCCGCAGCGTGACATGATGGTGCGCAGGCTGCGCCTCAAATCATGCATGGTGAATCTGGCGACACCTGCTTCCTTCACCAGACGGCTGACCATCTTCGTGAAACCCGACATCTGGCCGCCAGTCTTCGGTGACGGGAAGACATAGTCGGACGTTGCCCGCTGGAAGTATTTCGCGGCGGCGAGCACCTCGTCAACGAGGTGGGTGCGCGGCACATCGTGATGCAGGCCCATCTTGGTCCATGCCGCATCGAAGGTGACGCGGTCATCCATGATGTGCTTTTGCCACTCGATTATGGTTGGCTCGCTGCGGCGCGGGCCGCTGAGCAGGCACATGCGCGTCGGTCAGCGCCCGCCCCTTTGTGCGACGCCCGACCCGCTGCGCCCGGGTTTCCTTGGGCGCGCGATAGCCGGCGAGTACGTTGTGCTCGACGTAACCTTCGCCGACACACCATTCGAGGAATGTGTGGGCGTGCTTGCGTAAGTCATTGGCTGCGCCGCGCTTGCCGGCTTTGGCGATCTTATCCACCGCCGCCATGATTTGCCGCCGCGTCAGTTCGCCGATGGCTAGATCGACATGAACCTTGAGACCGCGCCTGAGCGCCGACATCGCGGGCTTCCAGTTGACGACTTGGCGTCCAGTCAATGACGTTTCGTAGGGGCCGTCCTCAATGATCAGGTTCGCCAGCGTGATACGCTCTCTCTCGGCCAGTTGTTGCCGCTTGGCCTCGCGCTTGGCGTCGTTCGGATCGCCCCCCTTGACCACCTCGGCGGCGGCAATGGTGGCGGCCTGGCGCGCGGCCTTCTCGTTAAACTTGGGCCAGGCACCCAGCGTCTTGCGTTGCGTGCCCCTCGCCCCAGGCTTGGTGAACAGGTAGACCCAAGTCCGGCCGCCAGTCGCGCGCATCCTGATCGCCAACCCAGGTTGCTCGGTGTCGTGCAGATAGTGCTGGGACTTGCCCGATGGCAGCGCGGCCGCGCGGATCGCCGCGTCAGTGAGCCTCAAATAGTTCGTCGTCACTCCAGCGCTGAGGCCTTTGTCGCTCGCTTCCATCGTCCCTGCCCTCTCTCCTTGCCCCCGCTACACGCCGCCGACAACCCGTTCGCTCCATGTTCCGGCTCTGTTGTGCCCACAGAGAAAGTTCACGAAGGGCACAGCGGGGGCATACAAGATATGGGATGCCCAACCATGGCCAACTATGGTCGCATATGGCCAATTGTCCTTATACGGCAGCGCTTTTTCTAATTTTACTATGGCGGAATTTGGTTGGCCGCGGTCTACAGATTGTGGTTCACACGGGAGAGGTCCAAGGTTCGATCCCTTGTGCGCCCACCATTTCAATAACTTACCCCGTAAATTCCGCCAATGTACGGCCGCTTGGAGAGCGCTCGGTTAGACCAGCGGGCAAAATCGTAGTGAGGAAAATCACCGACACAATGCAGCGCTGTTTCTCGTGATGAACATGCAAGTCGCAGAGTGGTCGCCGGCCGCGGATGCCCACTTTAGCGCGCTCACGATCGTGCCCGGCGTTTGGGTTCAAACTGTTCGAGCGGTACGTCCGGAGCTAGATTAGATTGGTCGCATGGAGCTGCGGCTCGTCCGGCGTCACTTGGCAGAGGCAGAGCGCCACGTTGCGCTGAGCGATATGCACAACAGAAGCGACTTTGTGGCGCCTAGCCTTACAGGGCCCGCGTAGGCAAGGCGGCCGTCCAATTGCTGTTACAGCACATCAGCAACAGGGATACCCCTTTCAAGTCGACTCTCATACC
Source organism: Bradyrhizobium sp. WSM2793 (assembly GCF_000379585.1). Taxonomy (NCBI): domain Bacteria; kingdom Pseudomonadati; phylum Pseudomonadota; class Alphaproteobacteria; order Hyphomicrobiales; family Nitrobacteraceae; genus Bradyrhizobium; species Bradyrhizobium sp. WSM2793. The sequence continues at coordinate 51,779 of NZ_KB902773.1, forward strand.
AACGGGGCTGGTTGTGCGAGACACCACCAGTGCTCCTCCGACAATGTTATCGAGAAGGCGACGATCCCGCTCTTGACCAGCTCTCAAATAAGGTGGGCGCACCAGGGCTCGAACCTGGGACCCGCTGATTAAGAGACACGCTACGGCCGTTGATCTTTCGAGAGAATTCTTCGAACCGTGTCAAAATCCGATCATTGCAGATCAATGGCCTACAGCAAAAAATCCAACCGGACTTGGCGGCCAAACTGTCGATGCTTGGCGAGATAGATCTTGCGGATGACGGCGAGGTTTCCTCCTACCCATCGGTGACCCGGTAATAGGCGAAAGGAGGAAGCCGCGATCGGCGCTTCGGCAGCCTTTTGTGCCGGTCGAGCATCCGACAGCCTGACGATAATTGCCCATCCGGTCCGCCTTCAAAGCGCGACGACGACCGCCTAGGTGAACTCCGCAAAAGGCTAGACGTTGTTGCGAAGGCCGCCGTTCCCTCCGACGACAGCTTTCGTCCGTTGGCCGCACCATTTTTTTTGCGTAATTAGTCGCGGCCTTGCCCTGCCAGCCTTCCCGATGACATGGCGCGGACCGCCTTGTGACTTCCGGCGGTGTACACATTGTCTATCAGCATGGAAGCTGTTTCTCCATTCCCAGGCGTTTGCAGAAGGGCATTTCAATTCCGTGAAGCGTAAGGCGATTTCTCGAAGTTCAGAGCAACGTCTCCAAGTAGAGTTCAAACGCGCGCTGACGGAGGTGACAAAATAGCTGTCGCGCGCACTCGCTTCCACCGAGGCATTTGTTGCTCGTCCCAAGCAAACTTTGGAATGGCCAGGTCCGCTCGTTTCGCTTCTGCTAGGCGAAACGCTGATCGTGAGGAAGTATCGCTGCGAAATGCGCGACATCATCATCAAGGGCAATCCATGACTGTTCGCTTCCCCTTCTTCCGGCTCTCCCGACGTCACCTGCTGGTCGCGACCTCCGCCGCGGTGGCCTTGACGACACTGGCTGGTGTTTCGTTGGCGCAAAGCGCCGGCGCTCAACAACCTGATGGCGGCAACATCACGTTCCTCATCGACTCGCTCGGCGGCACCTGGATCCCGAACAACAGCGCGATCTCCAGCTTCCAGGGCCACATCTGGGGCCATGTGACGGACAAGCTCGTCTATGTCGATGCTGACGGCAAGGTCAGCCCCTGGATCGCCGAGCGTTGGGAGCAGAATGACGATGCCACCCAGTTCACTCTCCACCTCAAGAAGGGCGTGACCTTCTCCGATGGCACGCCGCTCGATGCGTCGGCCGTCGTCGCCAATCTCGACATCTGGTATGCCGGCCGCAAGAACGAGGGCATCAACCCGATCGGGCTGTTTCCGAAGACCTATGCCCGCGCCGAGGCGGTCGACGCGGCCACAGTGAAAGTCTTTTTCAAGGCACCGACGCTCGGATTTATCCCGACGCTCGGCTATCACGGTTCGATCCTCATCTCACCAAAGACGATCGCGCAGCCTGCAGCCCAGCAGGCCGACCTCTCCAAGACATCCGGCAGCGGACCGTACGTGGTCGCCTCCTGGAAGGAGGGCGATTTCGTCAAGCTGGTCAAGCGCAAGGACTACAATTGGGGTCCCGCCGCCGTCGGCCACACCGGCCCAGGCTATCTCAATTCGATCACCTACAAGCTCGTGTCGGAGCCGTCGCTGCGGGTCGCAGCTGTCCAGTCGGGACAGGCCGATGTTGCCTACAGCCCCTCCCCGCAGGAATTGAAGTCTCTCAAGGAGGCCGGGTTCACGATCGCGACGCCGCGCTATCTCGGCTTCGTCAACGGCCTCGCGATCAACACCAAGCTGGAGCCGTACAATGACGTAAAGGTACGCCAGGCGCTCCAGGCGGGCATCAACCGGAAGGAGATCATCGACACCGTCTATACGCCCGACTGGAAGCTGGCGACGTCTTTCATCCAGAGCAACGTGCCCGGCGCGACCGACCACAGCGACCTCCTGGCCTACAACCCCGCCAAGGCTGAGAAGCTTCTCGACGAAGCGGGCTGGACCAAAGGGACCAATGGCATCCGCATCAAGGACGGAAAACAGCTGTCCCTCACGCTTCACTCCAATCCCTACCTCGCGACGGCGAAGTCGGTCGACGAGCTCATCGCCCAGCAACTCGGAAAGCTGGGTTGGAAGGTCACCATCCGGGCCTACGACGTCGTGACATTCGGCGAGAAGGTCCGGTTCGGCGGTGCGGCCGTGCCAGCCTACGAGGTGACGCGCAGCTTCATCGACGCGGGCACGGTTGCCAGTATTCTCACCGACGCGAACAACGGCGAGAACTGGTTCAATCTCGGGGATAGCGACAAGAAGCTCAACGAGCTGCGCGACAAGATCGCCAGTGCGGCTTCTCTCGCCATTCGCAATCCGCTGCTCGACGAGTTGCAGACCTACGTTCTCGAGCAGGGCTACTTCATCCCGCGCACGCAGATCGTGCAGCGGATCTACGTGCAGTCTCCGAAGCTCAAGGGAGAGGTCTACAACGGCATCGCCTACGCCAGTTATTACACGGCGACGATCGGCGAGTAAGGCGCCGTGCAACGGAGCAATATGAGGAGCAGACCGGCATGAACGGCGGCTATCTGTCCTATGCCGCGAAGCGTTTCGCTCAGGCCGCGGTGGTCATTCTGCTGGCCTACGTCTTAACCTTCGTCGTCGTCAGCATCTTGCCAGGCGATCCCGTCACCAACGTGCTACGCGACCCGCAGAACGGGTTCAGTGAAGACCAGATCAGGCAGATCATCGCCGCCCAGGGGTTGGACAAGCCGATTCCAGTCCAGCTCTGGACGTCCTTGTCCAACTTCGTGGCAGGCGACCTCGGCTTGTCGATGCGGTCGAGCCGGCCGGTGACGACCCTGATCGCTGAAGTTCTCCCGTCGACGTTGATCCTTGCATCCGCGGCGTTCGCCATCGCGCTGCTGCTGGCGCTGACGATTGCCTATGGCACGCAGTTCGTTCCGAAGCGCTTCGGCCAGGGCTTGCTGCGCGGTTTCCCGTCATTGTTCCTGTCGGTGCCAAATTTCGTGATTGGTCTGGTGCTGATCCATATCTTCGGTTTCCAGCTGGGACTGTTTCGCGTGATTGCGCCTGACAGCTTCTGGGCAACCTTTTTCGCCGCGATCGCGCTCGGAGTGCCCGTCTCGGCGCGGATCACCGAGGTGCTGATCGCGAACCTCGACAAGGAATCCGAGCAGGAATACGCCGCCGTTGCGCGCAGCCGTGGACTGGGACAAGCGCGCCTGTTTGCCAGGCATTTGCTCAAGCCCTCTTCGCTGCCGGTCGTCACCGTCATCGCGCTCGCCATCGGCGAGCTGCTGGGCGGCTCGCTCATCACCGAGACGGTGTTCGGACGCACCGGCGTCGGCAGCCTGGTGCAGCGTTCGGTGAGCACGCAGGACCTGCCTGTGCTGCAGGCGGTCGTCTCGCTCGCCGCAGTCGTGTTCGTGCTCGTCAACCTGATCGCCGACCTGGTCTATCCGCTGCTCGACCCGCGCGTGAAGCTGATCGGCGGTCCCAGGGTGCGCCCGACCACCGCCGACGATGCCGCGACTGCCACATCCGCGGCGGTGACATCGTGACCCTCGCCTCCTTTTCCTCTGCTTCGCGTGACACGTCGATCGGCCGGCTGGCAGCGCTTCGGGTGCCGCCGACCGTCGCCCTTTCTTTCGTGGTCATCGCGCTCGTGATCGCATGGTCGCTGGCGCCGGGCTTGTTCACGAATCATAGCCCTGTCGTCGGCGTCCCCGCTGATAAGCTGCTCAGCCCGAACGCCGCGCACTGGTTCGGCACTGACCACCTCGGCCGCGACCTCTATACCCGCGTCGTCTACGGCACGGCGTCCTCGGTGACGAGCGCGCTCATCGCCGTCGTCATTGCCGCCGTAGCAGGCGGGCTCATAGGGCTCCTGGCGGGCTTTCTCGGCGGCTGGGTGGACATCGTGCTCGCCCGCCTGGTCGACGTGCTGCTGGCAATCCCGAACTTCCTGCTGGCGGTCATCGTCGTCACCGCGATCGGTTTTGATACCACCAACGCCGCGATCGCCACCGGCGTCTCGGCGGTGGCCGTGTTCGCGCGGGTGATGCGTTCGGAAGTGATCAAGACCCGGCAGGCGGTTTTCGTCGAGGCGGCGTTCCTGATGGGCGGCTCGCGCTGGCACATTCTGCTGCGGCACGTGCTGCCGAACGCATCGCGCTCGGTGCTGCCGCTCGCCGTGCTGCAGTTCGGCCTGTCGATCCTGGTGATCGCGAGCCTCGCCTTCCTCGGCTACGGCGATCCTCCGCCTGCCTCCGACTGGGGCCTGCTGATCTCGATCGGCAAGGACTACCTCAAATGGCCGTGGCTGGTCTACGCGCCGGCCTTTGTCACGATCGCGACCGTCCTCTCCGTGAACAGGATCAGCCGATGGCTGCGCAAGACAGACTGACCGCCGACACATTCACGCGCGCCGAGCGCACCGCGCCAGTGCCGCTGCGCCCGCTGCCATTGCTCCGGGTCGATGGCCTCTCGGTCTCCTACGGGCCGCACGAGGTCGTGACGGATGTCGGGTTTGAACTCGGTCGCGGCGACAGCCTCGCTCTCATCGGGGAGTCCGGCTCTGGCAAATCGACGATCGCCCGCGCGGTGTTGCGGCTGCTTCCCAGCGGCGGACGGGCCACCGGCCGCGTCGCGTTCGACGGCCAGGAGGTGCTGGGGATTTCCGAGCGCGGCTTCCGGCCGCTGCGGGGGCGAGCCATCGGATTCGTGCCGCAGGACCCTGCCAATTCGCTCAACCCGGTACGGACGATCGGCGCCCAGGCACAGGAGGCGGCCGCGCTTCTCGACGAGCCCGACAGGGCGATCCGCAAGCAGCTCATCCTGGAGACGTTCGCCGAGGTCGGACTCGACAACCCTCAGCGTGTCTACGGCTCGTATCCGCACCAGCTCTCCGGCGGCATGCTCCAGCGCGTGCTGATCGGCCTCGCGATCCTGCCAAGGCCGGCATTGCTGGTGGCGGATGAGCCGACCTCCGCGCTCGACGTGACGATCCAGAAGCGCATCCTGGACCTGCTCACGCGGCTGCAGCACGACCACAAGATCAGCCTGCTCCTCATCACCCACGATCTGGCGATCGCCGCCGAACGGGCGAACTCGCTGGTGGTGCTGAAGGACGGCGTCATTCAGGAAGCCGGCCGGACCGCTTCCGTCTTTTCCTCACCGGCGTCTGCCTACGCCAGGAAGCTGCGCGCCGACGTTCCGGCCCTCAATCCAGACCGCTACGCCGCCCTGCGCGACGTCGGCCGTCGAACCGTTGGGACCGGCGACACTGCGGCACCAAAGATCGAGGTTAGCGCCGTCACGAAGACCTTCACCGTCGATGGCAAGACGCTGACGGCCGCCAGCGATTTGTCGTTCACCGTTCCGGCCGGCACCACGCACGCGCTGGTCGGCGAATCCGGCTCGGGCAAGACGACGGCGGTGCGGCTGCTGCTCGGTCTCGAGCAACCCGACAGCGGGACCATCTCGGTCGCAGGCGAGCAGGTCACCGGTCGTTCGCCTGAGACGCTGCGCTCGGCATGGCGTCACCTTCAGCTGGTCTACCAAAACCCGTTCACTTCTCTGGATCCGACCTGGACGGTCGAGCGGCTGGTGCGCGAGCCACTCGACCGCTTCAAGATCGGAACGCGCAAGGAGCGCGACGAGCGGGTGCGCGAAGCGTTGGCCGACGTCGAGCTTGGCGAGCACCTCTTGTCCCGCAAGCCCGGGGCCCTGTCAGGCGGCCAGCGCCAACGTGTGGCCATTGCACGATCGCTGGTGCTCAGGCCCGACGTGATCGTGCTCGACGAACCCACCTCCGCACTCGACGTCACCGTCCAGGCCGGCATCGTCGAAGTCCTGCTCACGCTGCAGGCCAATCTCGGCCTGACCTATGTGTTCGTCTCGCACGACCTGGCGCTGGTACGCCAGCTCGCTCACACCGTTTCGGTCATGCACCGTGGCCGCATCGTCGAGCACGGGACCGTCGCCGAGATCTTCGACAATCCACGGCAGCCCTATACGAGGTCGTTGCTGGAATCCATTCCGTCGGGGGGCGCTGGTGTTGCGCAGGCGGCGCCCACGCGTACCCTCCGACCGCAGGTTGAAGTCCGCGAGCGGCCTGCATTCCGCAGAATACCCCGCTCGTAACACAATACCGCCAACGACAACCAATCTTGCCGGGGCGGGATCGACGGTCCGCAAGGAATTGTTCTGCGTGCAGGCAATTCGGAAATGTCGTCCTCAGGAAATCGTCGCGCTCGCAGAGATCCTGCCAAACTTGAGTCCGGCGCGAGTATCCTGTGTCCGGCATGACGTTGATCGTGATATCTGCTCGCGCATCCCATGTTGAACGTGCCTCGTCGCAATGAGAGAGATACCGTGACCGACCAGACATCGCAGCGCACGAACCGCGTCGCTGACCACCCCGCCGAGCGCATCTTCGTCGATCGCTGGTCCCCCCGGGGATTTTCTCAAGATCAAATTGCGGAAGGCGAACTTCGGACGTTGTTCGAGGCGGCGCGGTGGGCGCCCTCCGCCTACAACTCGCAGCCCTGGCGTTTTCTCTACGCGCTCAGAGGCGAGACGGATTTTGATACCTTTCTTGCTCCGTTGATCGAGTTCAATCGCGGATGGGCTCAACATGCGGCGGCCCTGATCTACCTTCTCTCCAAGAAGGAGTTCACGCCGCCTGGCAAGACCGGAGCACAATTTTCGCGAACCCATTCCTTCGATGCAGGCGCCGCATGGGCCAATTTCGCCAATCAGGCTGCAATCGGCGGCTGGGCGGCTCACGGCATGAGCGGGTTCGATGTCGACAAGGCGCGCACGCTCCTCGGCGTCCCCGAGGGATTTGACGTCGAGATCGTGATCGCGCTCGGTCGCAAGGGCGATGGAGCGCATCTGGCGCCAGCCCTGCTTCAGCGCGAGCAGCCGAGTCCGCGCGCATCCGTCGACGAATTCGCCGCGCGGGGTCTGTTTCCAAAGCGGTTCGAGGCCGCGCGATGACCGGCCTGCCCACACTCCGCACCTTCGTCGCCGAGGTCGCCCGGGTCGTCGAAGCGAAGCTGGATGAGAGCGCGACCCTCGCTAAGCTTGCGCCCAAGCTCAAGGAACTGGTCGCCGCCGACGACTGGCTGCCGGACGCTTTCACTGCGGCTGATGGCAAGGCCTATCGGCAATACCTGCTCTACGCCGATCCTCTCGACCGTTTCTCGATCGTCAGCTTCGTTTGGGGACCCGGACAGGGCACCCCGATCCACGACCATCGCGTCTGGGGACTGGTGGGCGTCTTGCGGGGAGAAGAGCTCTCGGTGAGCTACGCGCGGCAACCCGACGGCTCGTTGCGGCCTGGCACCACCGAGCGCCTGGCGAGAGGCACCGTGGCCGCCGTCTCGCCTGATATCGGCGATATTCATGCGATCTCGAATGGCCTGCCGGACAAGCCGTCGATCAGCATTCACGTCTATGGCGGCAACATCGGCAGGATCCACCGCTCCGTCTTCGATGCAACGACCGGAGCCGAGCACGAGTTCGTCTCGGGATATTCGAACGCGTTCGTGCCAAATCTCTGGGTCTGAGGCACACCCCAGATCGGTAGGTCTGTTTCCGCCGCTCTGACGCGGCTTCTTGCGTCAATTATGGCCCAGGAAGCTCTCGACACAGTGCGATCACCCTGGATTGCCGAAGAAGAAAATATCATACTTGTCTGACTATCAACGCATTTGAGCGGTAGAGTTTCCCCGTCCTGCGACGTTGACTGAGCGAGCGAAACGGGGGCGGCACGATGGGTCCGGAGGGGTGGCACGCGATCGTCATCGGGGGAGGCGCCAGCGGCGTCCTTCTCGCCTTCCAGCTGCTGAAGACCAATCCATCCGATCTCCGCGTGACCTTGATCGAGAAGAGGCCTGAGATCGGACGCGGACTTGCCTATCACGCAGGCAATCCCGAACATCTCCTCAACGTGCGCGTGACGAATATGAGCGCGCTTCCCGACGATCCCCAGCATTTCTGGAACTGGCTATGTGCCCGGCCCGACGGGCCGCTCTGTCCGGATCCCTATTGCTTTGTTCCGCGGCAGACCTATGGAGACTATCTCGCCGATCTGATCGCGCCGCTGAGATCGCGCGACGGGACACAAGGCCTGACCATCGTGCGCGGCGAGTGTGCGACGATCCGAGAAAATCCCTCCGACGTCGCAGTCACCCTTTCCGACGGAACATGCATCACCGGCAGCACGGCCATTCTCGCAACAGGCCATGACGCCGCAGCCCCGGTGCCGGCGGGCCATGCCGAACCCTGGGCCTCACCCGCCGACGCCGGCATCGACAAGAATGCCACCGTGCTCATCCTCGGCACGGGTCTCTCGATGGTTGACTACGTGCTGTCGCTGCTCCGCTACGGACATCAGGGACGGATCGTCGCAATGTCGCGGCGCGGCCTGCTGCCGCAAGCGCATCGGCGCGTCGATCCGACGCGCTTTGCCGAGAGCGAGATTCCGTTCGGCGCCGAGATCGGCACGCTGCTGCGCTGGTTTCGCCGCCGCATCGAGGTGCATGTCGCCGCGGGTGGCGACTGGCGCGCGACCATCGATGCGATCAGGCCCTTCACCCAGCGGCTTTGGCAGGAGCTGCCATCGAGCTCCAGACGTCGCTTCCTGGAACACGCCCGCGCCTGGTGGGATGTCCATCGCCACCGTACAGCGCCGGAGGTGGAGGCGCGCATCGCAGAGGCCCTCGCCATGAAGCGGCTGACCGTCGTCGCGGGCAAGCTCGCCGCTATCGCACCGAACTCCGGCGGCGCTATCGTTCGCTATCGCAGGCGCGGCCAAGTCGAGACCTCCGAGCTGCAGGTCGGAGCCATCATCGACTGCACCGGTATCGTCCGCGATCCCGGCGCCAGCACCAACCCGGCCGTGCGCAGCCTGCGCGACCAAGGCCTTGCCCGCATCGATCCGCTGCGGATCGGGATCGACGTCACGCGCGACTGCGCGATCGTCAATCGTGATGGATCTCCCTCTCGCCGCCTGTACGCGGTCGGACCGCTGACGCGGGCGGCGTTCTGGGAGATCATCGCCGTTCCGGACATCCGGCAGCAATGTGCGGAGCTGGCTACGCGTCTCCGGGGCCGAGATCCCTAGTTGAACAGATCCGGCTCCGCCGCGGTGATCCAGTCCCACAGCGGCTGGAAGCTGAAATAGCCGCCCTTGTGCGTGCCGACTTGTCGCGACGTCAGGCTGGCGATCTCGTGCGGGATCGGCTTTGGCGTGCCGGCGGCCTCGGCAAGTAGCTGGGCGCGCGCGGCATTGTCCATCGCGATGTACCACCACGCGGCCGCCTCGATGGTCGGTCCGACCGTGAGCAGGCCGTGGTTCTGCAGGATGGCGGCCTTCTTCGATCCCAGCGCTTGCGCGATCTTGCGGCCCTCTTCCGCTTCCAGCACGACGCCGGAGAAGGGATCGAACAGCACATGATCCTCGTAGAACGCGCAGGAATCCTGCGTCAGTGGATCGAGCAGGCGTCCAAGCGCCGACCAGGCCTTGCCGTAAGTCGAGTGGGTATGGGCCGCCGCAATCACCTCCGGATGCGCGGCGTGGATCGCCGAGTGAATCACGAAGCCGGCCTGGTTGATCGGCTTGTCGCCGATCAGGATGTTGCCGTCGTGGTCGACCAGCTGAAGGTCGGACACCTTGATCTGGCTGAAATGCTTCGACAGCGGGTTGATCCAGAACCGCTCGGGAAACTCCGGATCGCGCACCGTGACATGGCCCGCCAGACCCTGATCGAAGCCGTAGCGCGAAAACAGCCGGAATGTTGCGGCAAGCCGCTGCTTGCGGTGCAGCCGTTCCTCCTCGAACGTCGCCGCCGGCGTACGCTCGACCAGGGAATACTTTTTGGGCTTCTCGACGACCTTGTTCATGGATGCGGCTCCTTCTTAATATTCGAGATTCTTGTCGAAGACGTCGGCCAGTCCCACGCCATGCGCATAGGCGTCGAGGTTGACCAGCGTCTTGTCGGCAAGCCGCTTGGCATCCTCGCCCCCCGTCCACGAGACGTGCGGAGTGAGGACGACCTTGGGATGACCATAGATCCGATCGCCCTCTGGCGGCGGCTCCGGATCGGTGACATCGAGCGTCGCGCCGGCAATCCGCCCCTCGTCGAGCGCTTGCAGCAGCGCGCCCTGATCGACGATCCGTCCGCGCGCGACATTGATGAGGTGCAGCGATGGCTTGGCGCGTGCCAGCACGTCGGCGCTGATCAGACGCGTCGTCTTTGTCGTCGCCGGCAAAGCAAGAACGAGATGATCGGAGACCTCGACCAGCTGCTCGATGCTGTCCGCGGGCTGAATGCCAGGAAGGACATAGGGCCAGGCCGCGCGCCGCAAAACCCTGATGTTGACACCGAACGGCTTGACGCGTTCGACGACGGCACGGCCGATGGCGCCGAAGCCCGCGATGCCGATCGTCTTGCCGCTGAGCGAGCCCAGCGGGGTGATCTTCCATTCTGTGCGGCTACGCGGCCTGATGTCGTGGATGCGCTTCTCGAAGCCGAGGATCGCCGCAAGGACATATTCGGCGATCGGATCGGCCGAGATGCCGCGACCGACCGTGACCACGGGACCGTCGAGCAGCCACGCCGGAAAGAAATCGATACCTGTCGAAGCGGTCTGGATCCAGTGCAGGCCGAACGGCCAGCCGGCCGGCTTCTCCTTGGGCGCGCCGTGCCAGCCCGCCAGCGGCCGCGTCAGCAATACGTCCGCCTCGGGAGCGATCTCCCATGGCGCGCGATCGGCGGGATGATCGATGATCAGCGGACGCGACCAGTGATCGGCCAGGACGGCACGAACCTCCGCGCCGAGCTGATTGACGATGATCGGCGACCGCACGCTGGTGGAGGCGCGCCTGCCCTCAATTCGCGGAGTGTTCATGTCCTGCAGCTTTGCGATGGCAATAACGAGGACATGCTAGGCGCTCGAACCAAGATAGTCTTTTCAAAGATCGCCGCTGTCCTGCAACAACAGGACGACGCATCTCGGCACGACATAAGAGTTTGTCTCTCCGGACTCACTTCGTGCGGATAACGTCAGCCGACGTCACTTTCGCCTGCGCCGCGGCCTCGCCGGCGCGGCGGAAGACGGTTTCCATCAGCCATTGCTCATTCGGAAAGCGATCGGACCATTCGTCCCAGCCGGAATGCTTGCGGTATTGACCCAGGCGACCGGAGGCCACCACCTCGGTTTCGTCCACGGTGACACGCCCATCGCAATCGGGTGCGACGTAGATGGCGTCGGCCTGACAATAGAGCTCGCACATGAAGCAGGTCTGGCAATCCTCGACACGCGCGAGGATCGGCAAGCCACCGTGCCCGGCGTCGAGCACATTGGCTGGACACACCTCGATGCATGTCCCGCAATCCGTGCAGCGGTCCGCGACGATGAGCTCGATCATGTTGCCGCCTCGAGTTGGCCTGACTTGGCGTCCGAAGGAGCACCGTCGACGGCGACCCAGACCTGGTCCAGGCCGCCGCTCAGCAGACGGAATGCGAGCCCGAAATCCCGTGAAGGGAAATCCACGCGGCGATGAAGGCCCCTGCTCTCCTTGCGTGTTGCCGCCGCGGCAACGGACCAGCGCGCCGTTGCCAAGAGAGCTGCCGCCTCGCGCGAGGCGATTGTGCCCATGTCAGCGTGATCGGCCAACTCGGTCCACAAGCCTTCGAGTGCGTGTGCAGATGCTGCTAGTCGTTGCCCGGTACGGAATAGATTCTTGTCGAAGGGGTGCATTTCGGCGCGCACGCCGTCGCGAAGCGCGGCGAGATCGACGGCCCTGGCGCCGCTGCGGGGCTCGCGCCCGACGCGACCAAGCGGCCGCAGCCCGCCCACACTCCTCTTCGCGCCGCGCGCGAGGCGTGCCGCAGCACGTCCGGCAAACACGCCGGACGAAAGCGCCCAGGCCGAGTTGACATTGCCGCCGCCAGAGATCGCGCCCGCAACCTTCTCGCGCGAGGCGTTATCGCCGGCCACGAACAGCCCCGGAACCGATGTCGTGCCATCCACGTCGTGCACCCGCACCCCACCGATGCCCCTGATGGTGCCGTCGTTGTGCAGTGTCACCTCGAACCGGTCGCGATAGGGATCGACCCCCCAACGGTCGAACACCAATGGCACGTTTGGCGAGATCGTGTGCAGCCGCGCCTTGATGTCGTCGGGCAGACGGTGCAGCGAGCAGTAGACCGGACCGCGCTGAAGAGCGCGTGCCAGACGCAGGGTCTGGTCGGGACCGAACGGAAGATCGAGCTCGTGCCCGTCGGCATCGTAATAGGTCGCGAACGAATACGCCATGCTTCGCGTCATCGTCGAATGCGCGGGCGCGATGGTGTAGGCCGCAGTGAACTCCATGCCGGACATCTCCGCGCCCGCTTCGGCCGCCATGAGATAGCCGTCCCCCGTGTTGGTGCGGGACCCCAGAAGATGAGAGAGGAAGCTGGTGCCGCCGGCCGCAAGGATCACCGCCCCCGCCTCGATCCGATAGGCCCTCCCGCCATCCTGGCGGCGCTGGCCGCGGGCGCCGCCGATCGAGCCGTCGGATCGGGCCAGAAGTTCGAGAACGGGAGAATGATCGAGGATGGTGACGTCGTGGCCCAGCACCTGCTGCCGCAGCGCGCGCATGTATTCGGGACCGCGGACCGCGCGATAGTTTACCCGCCCTTCATCATCCGCCCCGAACTTGTAATAGCTCGCCAGCGTCGGCAGCGTTCGCCAGGTCTGGTCGAGGATGCGATACATCCAGTCTGCTTCGCCAAGACCAAGGCCGGCGGCAATCCGATTGGCAACGGCTGCCTCGCGCGCCGCTGGAGGATCCGGCGGGACCCACCAATGGCCCGGCCCTGCCGCAGCCGTGACGCCGCTGGTGCCGCAATAGCCCTTGTCGACCAGCACGACTTTCGCCCCCGCTTCTGCTGCAGAGGTCGCGGCCCACGCACCTGCCATCCCGCCGCCGACGATCAGCACGTCGGTCGCTATCGATAGCTCTTCGAGCGCGGACGACACCATGATCTCGGCCTCTGACAAAACGGCGGCTCGGCCGGCAGCATGAGGGTGCCTGGCCACTCAGATAGCCCATGTTTGGGCCGGACCACAGCCGCGTCAATGAAAGGCAAAACTCTTTTGGCGGCTTGCCGGAAACGACACGCGTCGCCCTCGGCTCGTCGGGAAGATGTCTATTTCAGCGTAGAACAGAGTTCTCCGGCGAGAGCGGCCAGTGAAACGTAACGTTCTGATATTGTCAGCTAATGTCGGACGCCCGAGAGCGGACCGAAGCTCCTCGAGGCGCAGGAACAGACTTCTTTCATCGAGCGGGATGGGAGAACGGACGTCGCGTCAAACGCGGCGAGCAAGTGCGATTCTTTCGAAAATGGCGCAGCGACATCAGTTCACTGGACCGGCTGCTTGATTTCCTGAAGTGTGCCGCAATGGCTCGTGGTGAGCCGTCGGGCGAACGGGAATTCAAGAGACGTAACATGAATGGATCGAGGCTTTTGCAGGCGGCGCTCGCGCTGATCATTACGCTGGGCGGCACGAATGTCGTCCGCGCCGAGGCAGGCCAGCTTCGCATCGCCCAACAGTTCGGCATCGCCTATCTTCCGCTCATCGTCGCCAGCGAGAAGGGGCTGATCGAGGAAGAAGCCAAAACACTCGGCATTGCGCCGCCGAAGATCGAATGGCTGCGGCTGTCCGGCGCGGCGGCCATGAACGAGGCGCTGATTTCGGGCGGCCTCGATTTCGCAACGGCCGGCATCACGCCGATGATCCTGACCTGGGACAAGACGCGGACCACGGCCAAGATCATCGGCATCGCCGCGCTCGGCTCGATGGCCAACATCCTGACCACCAACAATCCGAACATCAAGACGCTGGCCGATTTCACCGAGAAGGACCGGATCGCACTCCCCTCGGTCAAGGTCGGTTTCCAGCCGATCGTCCTCCAGATGGCGGCGGACAAGGCGTTCGGCAAGTACGACAGGCTCGACGAGCTCACCGTCAGCATGCCGCATCCGGACGCGACGGCCCAGATCCTGTCGGGCCGTTCCGAGATCACGGCCCACTTCACCTCGCCGCCATTCTCGCAGCAGCAGCTGGCCAGCGGCAAGGTACACCAGGTCCTCAACAGCTACGAAGTGCTCGGAGGCCCCCACACATTCAACGTGGTCTATTCGACTACGAAATTCATCAACGACAACCCGAAGACGATTTTGGCGTTCGTCCGCGGTCTCGATCGTGCCAACGAATGGATCAAGGCCAATCCGAAGGAAGCAGCCGCGCTCTACATCAAGGCAGAAGGTTCGAAGCTCGCGCCCGACTTCGTCGAGAGCATCATCCGTGACAAGGACGTGAACTTCACCACCGTGCCCGAGGGAGCCCAGAAGTTCGCGGATTTCGAGGCCAAGGTCGGCCTGATCAAGCAGGCGCCGGCGTGGTGGCGGGACCTGTTCTGGTCGGGGCTCGGAGAGAAACCGGGAAGCTGACATGAACATCGCTCCGCGACTGACCGGCCTCGTCGGCGATACGGCGGGGTCGACGCTGCTCGAGCTCGATCACGTCAGTATCAGCTATCCTACCCCGGACGGTGTCCTTACGGCGGTTTTAGACGTCAGCTTCAAGATCGCGACTGGTGAACGGCTGGTCCTGCTCGGCCCATCAGGCTGCGGCAAGTCCACGCTGCTGCGTGCCGTCGGCGGTTTCCTCAAGCCAAGCGCAGGCGAGCTTCGCATGAACGGCCGGCGGATCGGAGCCCCGGGGCCCGACCGCATGACCGTGTTTCAGGAGTTCGACCAGTTGCTGCCCTGGCGCACCGTGCTCGGCAATGTCCGCTACGCCCTGGAGCGGGGAAAATCGATGCCGCGGCGGGACGCCGAGCGCCTCGCGCGGCGCTGGCTCGAGCGCGTCGGGTTGAAGAGTTTCGTCGACGCCTTCCCCCACACCCTGTCTGGCGGCATGAAACAGCGCGTCGCAATCGCACGGGCCTTCGCATTGGAGCCGGCGCTGCTGCTGATGGACGAACCCTTCGCCGCGCTGGACGCGCTGACGCGGCGGCAGATGCAGGACGAACTGCTCAAGCTGTGTGAGGAGACCGGAAACACCGCGCTGTTCGTGACCCATGGCATCGACGAGGCGATCCGCGTCGGAACCCGCATCCTGGCGCTGACGCCTCACCCGGGACGGCTGGCCGCCACTTTCGATGTCCCGCCGGAAACCCGCGCTCGTGGAAGCGCGGGTTTCGGCGAGCTGGAGCGGCGGATCCAGGAGACCGTATTTTCCGCACCGGAAGCCGACCATGTCTGACATCACGACCCCCAAACTCGTGCGCGTGCAAACGTGGCGGCGCGCCCTCGAAGGCACGCCCTGGCGGCGCTTCGTCATTCTCGCCGGCTTTGCTCTCGCCTGGGAGCTCTATGCGCGCTGGCTCGACAATGCCCTTCTGCTGCCGACCCTGGGCGCGACGCTGTCGGCGCTGTGGTCGGCCGTGCTGTCGGGCGAGCTGCCGAACCGCGCAGCAACCTCGCTGCGGGTCCTCGTCACCGGCTACGCGCTGGGCGTTGCCATCGCGGCGGTGCTGACGACCCTCGCCGCCCTGTCGCGCTGGGGCAATGAGGCTC
The DNA here is from genome assembly GCF_000379585.1 of Bradyrhizobium sp. WSM2793. Taxonomy (NCBI): domain Bacteria; kingdom Pseudomonadati; phylum Pseudomonadota; class Alphaproteobacteria; order Hyphomicrobiales; family Nitrobacteraceae; genus Bradyrhizobium; species Bradyrhizobium sp. WSM2793. The sequence continues at coordinate 67,473 of NZ_KB902773.1, forward strand.
TTGGCCTGTTGACGTCGATGTTCAACCCGCTTCCGGCCATCGCATTGCTGCCCATCGCATTGCTATGGTTCGGTGTGGGAACGCCGAGCCTCATCTTCGTCATCGTGCACTCCGTTTTGTGGCCGGTGGCGCTGGCCTGCTATGGCGGATTCCTCGCGGTGCCGCCGACGCTACGAATGGCCGGCCGCAACCTAGGCCTCTCGGGCGGCCGGTTCGTTGCGGAGATCCTGGTGCCAGCGGCGTTTCCCCAGATCCTATCCGGCTTGCGGATCGGGTGGGCGTTCGCCTGGCGCACGCTGATCGCGGCAGAGCTGGTGTTCGGCGTCAGCGCTCGGTCCGGCGGGATCGGCTGGTTCATCTACACCAGCCGCGCACAGCTGGAGACGGCGAGCGTCTTCGCGGGACTGCTCACCGTGATCTTGATCGGCCTCCTTGTGGAGGGTGTGATCTTCCGGAGCCTGACGCGGATCACGGTGCAGCGCTGGGGACAGGTGCAAACCTAGGGAGAATGCCGGCGCAATCCGGATCGATCCTAATGGTGAACATACGGGAATGCGTAGCGATCGGCCAGATAGCGGAGTATTCGCTCCGAGGAATCGGTGAAACGCCGGCCGTTGGCAACGCCGGCGTCCTCAGGCACCGGCCGGCTTTCATCGAAGATCAGAACTGGAAGCGATTGATGCTGCTCGCCCAGGATTTCGATGAGGGCCGTTCGCGGCCGCGCGAACGGCAGGCGGTGCACCTCAATCTGCGTTGCCAGCCCGGGGAAGGACGCCAGCAATCCCTCGATTGCATTGCAGTGCGGGCAGACGAAGAAGCGGCCCGGCTGCTCGGGATCTTCAAATCCCGGCTTCAACAGAAAGAGGCGATCTCCGCTCATGGCAGGCCTCCAGAGACGACATGATTTTCAATGGCCGAACAGCCGATAGCTCCGATCTGCCGCCCGCAGGTGCCGGCTCTCGCCGACCCAGCCCACCGCGCGCCTATAACTGCCCAGCAGGGTCGCCTCCTTCAACGCCGCGACGTCGACCGCTTGCGGCGCGTCGGCGAACGGCGAGACGAACAGCGCATCCTCGGGACAATAGAGCTCGCACAGGAAGCAGGTCTGGCAGTCGCTTTGACGCGCGATCCTGGGAATGCCATCGGTCTTGTCGAAGACATTGGTGGGGCACACGCTCACGCAGATGTCGCAGGCCGTGCACTGTTCGGCATCGATAACCTCGATCATTCCGCGGCCTCCGAATATTGTGCAGACGCCAGCGCCCGCGCGGACGTCCAGACATCATCGAGCCCGCCGGTCGTCACAAAATGCAGATAGCGGTCATCCTGCTGGGGGTAATCGTCACGGCGATGCATGCCCCGGCTTTCCTGACGCACCAGCGCGCTGCGATACATCCAGCGCGCGGTCGCAAGCATGGCGGCCGCTTCGCGTGCACGTAGCAGCTCCTGATCGTCTGGCGCAGCGGCAGCCGACGCATCGGACCACAATGCATCCAGCCGACCGAGCGACTGGCCCAATCGCCCGGCCTCGCGGAAATAGTTCAGCTCGTAGGGGAACACCTCGTCCTGAACGCTCCGCGCGAGCGCGCCGCCCTGCAACGGCCACCCGTTGCCGGAGTGCAGACCAACAGTGCCGCGCCGGAAGGCCTGGCGCCCGATGGTCGTGCCCAATTGTCGCGCGAACTCGGCGGCACCCTGGCCGGCCCAATGACCTGACGACATCGCCCAGGCGGCGTTGTGGCTGCCGCCGCCGGTGAAGCCGCCGCAGATCAGTTCGCGGGTCGCGGCATCGCCTGCGGCGTAGAGACCCGGTACGGTGGTCGCGCAAGTGTCGTCGATGATGCGCAAACCACCGGTACCGCGGACCGTCCCTTCGAGGCGCAGCGTGATCGGAAAACGTTGCGTGAAAGGATCGACACCGGTGCGGTCGAACGGGAGAAAGAAGTTCGGCTGCGACGCGCGCATGTGCCGCTGGGTCTCGGCATCGGCCTGATCAAGCTGCGCATACACAGGGCCTTGGCGGAGCGCCCGCGCAATCACCGAGCGTCCGCCTTTCGACGATGCTCCGGGGATGACGCTACCCTGCTCATCGGTGAAACTCGCCCAGCTGTAGAACAAGGTCTTGGTCACCGATCCGAAGGCCGGCGAGATCGCGTAGGCGTTGGAGAACTCCATGCTGGTGAATTCTGCACCCGCCTCGGCGGCGAGGAGATAACCGTCGCCGGTCAGCACGTTCGAGCCGAGTGTCCTGCTGAGAAAGGCGCACCCGCCCGTGGCGATCACCACGGCTTTGGCGTTAACGACCCAACGATCACCCTTCTGACGGCGCAAGCCCGCAGCTCCCGCCGCCACGCCGTTACCGTCGACCAGCAGCTCGAGCGCCGGCGAATGATCGAGGATGGTGACGCCGGCCTGCTTGGTGCGCTTGCGCATCAGCCGCATGTATTCCGGGCCCTGCAGCGAATTCCGCTGCGGCCTGCCGTCGTCATCGGTGGGATAAGGATAGCCCCAGTCAGCGAGCTGGTTGCTCTGGACGTAGGTGCTATTGAGCACGCGCGCCATCCAGCGGCGATCCTGGAGATAGCCACCCAGTTTCTCACGGCTGGCCATGGCGGCCTCGCGGCGCGTCGGATCCGGGTCGACATACCAAACACCGGTGCCTGCCGCCGCGGTCGCGCCTGAGGTGCCGCAAAACCCCTTGTCCGCCAGCACGACACGCGCACCATGCTCGGCGGCGCTGATCGCGGCCCATGTGCCCGCGGGACCCCCACCAAGCACCAGCACGTCCGCGTCGAAGACGACGGATCCTGCCGAACTCGACAGCATCTCGGCACGACCAGGTGGGTTTGTCATCGCTCGTCTCCGGATTGACGCTGTTCTGCCGAATGCATCTCAGGCCGCCTTGCGCGCGCCCGCATCGGCCTGGGCCAGCGCCTGACCGAGATCCGCCAGGATGTCGTCGGGATGCTCGATCCCGACCGAAAGGCGGACGTAGCCGGGCGTAACGCCGGCGGCGAGCTGCTCGGCCGGGGTGAGCTGCTGGTGCGTCGTCGATGCCGGATGAATCGCCAGCGAGCGGGCGTCACCGATATTGGCGACGTGATAGAACAGCTTGAGCGCGTCGATGAAGCGACGGCCAGCTTCGACGCCGCCTTTCAGCTCGAAGCCGACGAGGGCGCCGTAGCTACCCTTCAGATAGGCATCCGCCCGGCGCTTGTTCTCTCCGCTCTGCAGACCAGGGAAGATCACGTTCGACACCGAGGCGTGCTTGGCGAGGAAATTTGCGACCTTCACCGCATTCTCGTTGTGCTGGCGGATCCGCAGCGGCAAGGTCTCGAGGCCCTGGATGAACTGGAAGGCATTTTGTGGTGCGATCGACGCGCCAAGATCACGCAACAGCTTGACACGGGCCCGCAGGATATAGGCGATCGGACCAAGCGGCTTGGCCGCCTCGGTCCAGATCGCGCCATGATAGGCCTCGTCAGGCTCGTTCAGCAGAGGGAAGCGCTCCGCATGCGCAGCCCAGTCGAAGTTGCCGCCGTCGACGATGGCGCCGCCGATCGCGGTGCCGTGGCCACCGATATATTTGGTTGTGGAATAGACCACCACCGCTGCGCCGTGCTCGAACGGACGCGCGATCAGTGGCGAGGCCGTGTTGTCGAGAATGAGCGGCACGCCCAGCGAGCGGCCGATCTCCGCGACCTCCTTGATCGGGAACACATTCAGCTTGGGATTCGGAAGCGTCTCGCCGAAATAGGCCCGCGTCTTTGCGTCGGTCGCGCGGCGGAAGTTTTCGGGATCTGTGGGATCGACGAACCGCACCTCGATGCCGAACTGTTTCAGGGTCTGCGAGAACAGCGTCCAGGTTCCGCCGTAGAGATCGGTCGACGACACGATGTTGTCGCCGGCTTGCGCGACGTTGAAGATTGCGAAGGCGGAGGCAGTTTGGCCCGAGGCAACGGCAAGGGCGGCCACCCCGCCCTCTAATGCCGCAAGCCGCGTTTCGAACGCCTCCTGCGTCGGATTGCCGATGCGGGTATAGATCGGGCCCAGTTGCTCGAGCGCGAACAGGCGCGAGGCATGATCGGCGTTCTCGAACTGGAATGACGTCGTTTGATAGATCGGAACTGCTACCGCACCAGTCGGGGGATCGGTGCGGTACGATCCGCCATGCAACGCGAGTGTTTCGAAGTTCCGCGTCTCCAAGGCCATCTGCAATTCCCCTGTCGTCTCGAGAGCGCGCGTCATGCGCGGCAAGCCATGCTTGTCGACGAAAATGATGCGGTCGGATTCTGCCTCTGTCGAGCGGTTCAGGAAAATAGCGATGCGCGTGCTGCTGCGTCGTCGTCGCGCAACGCGTTTGTTTCCGCGCCTTCACTGAATTGGAAACAAACTCGCTCGTGCAAAATACTATTGACGGTCGCGCGCAGCGGATCTGCCGCGCAATAGACAATCGTGCCCGGTTATGACGAGACCGCGCGCGAGCTGCGCTTCAACACCTTCAACGCGACCCGGCCGAGCCGTAATCGCGCTGGAGAAACTCCGTCTCAGATCGAAGCCGACTGGAGAATGTTCGTGCCGCGCGGAGCGATACCTTGAAATTGCAAGGCGGCGTCGATTGCAGGCACATTGCAGGCTTGCTGCCTTGCCCATATGAGCTGCTCAAAGCGGCTGAGCCCTAAGGATGGCCCTTCATGCCTCGCCCCATGTCCCGCCTGCGGGCCCTCGCCACGGCCGCACTCGGCCTCTTCGCCATGGCGTCGATTCAGCCTGCGATGTCCGAGGAGATCCGCATCGGCTATCAAAAATCCTCGACGCTGACGGCGATCCTGAAGACGAACGGCGAGTTGGAGAAGGCGCTGGCGCCGCTCGGCGTCACCATCTCCTGGCACGAATTCACCAGCGGCTTGCCGCTGCTGGAAGCCATCAACATCGGCAGCATCGATTTCGGCGCTGATGTCGCAGACACGGTGCCGATCTTCGCGCAGGCCGCCGGTGCCAAGCTCGCTTATATCGCCGAGGAAGCCGCCTCGCCGGCGGCGCAGGCGATCGTCTTGCCGCAGTCGTCAGCCATCAAGACTATCGCGGACCTCAAGGGCAAGAAGATCGCCGTGACCAAGGGCGCCGGTAGCCACTATCTGCTGCTCGCAGCACTGGCGAAATCGGGGCTCAGCTTCAAGGACATCGCGCCTGCCTATCTCACGCCGGCGGACGGCCGCGCGGCCTTCGTCAGCAACAATGTCGATGCCTGGGTTGCCTGGGATCCGTTCATGACCAGCGCCCTGCATCAGACCAAGGGCCGGATCCTGTCCGACGGCAGCAACGGCCTTGCGAGCTACAAGCGCTATTACCTGGCTTCGGCCGCCTATGCGGATAAGCACGCCGAGGTGCTGAATGTGATCTTCACGAAGCTTGCCGCAACCGGAAAATGGGTCAAAGCCCAGCCGAAGGACGCCGCCACGTTGCTGGCCGGGCTCTGGGGTATCGACGCGGCGATTGTCGAGGAGGCCAACAGCCACCGCTCCTATCAGGTGGGCGCAGTGACCGGACCCGGCCTGTCGGAGCAGCAGCGCATTGCCGATGCATTCCACGCCGAGGGTCTGATCCCGGTGAAGCTCGACACCACGACCATCAAGATCTGGTCCCCGAAGGGGTCGTGATCATCGCTACACGCGGCTCAGGCCGCTGACCTTCGGAATCCCGAATGCCGCCACGCCAACTGCACCTGAACGTCAATCTGCTTCACTCCGGCGTCTATCCGTCGGCCTGGCGCCTCCCGGACAGTGATCCGCGCGCATTCTTCGATCTCGGGCATTACGTCCGGGTCGCGCAGATTGCCGAGCGCGGCAAGCTCGACGCGATCTTTCTGGCGGATTCCCCAGCCGTGAACGATCGCATCGACTACCGGTCGTTCACCTCGCTGGAACCGACCATCATCCTTGCGACGGTGGCGGCCGCAACAACGCATGTCGGCCTAATCGGGACGGTGTCGACGACCTATAACGAGCCCTACAATATTGCGCGGCGCTTCGTGACGCTCGATCATGCCAGCGGCGGCCGCTCGGGATGGAACGCGGTCACGACCGCAGATGCTGCTTCAAGCCGCAACTTCGGCCTCACCGGTGCCTTGGAGCACAAGGCCCGCTATGAGCGGGCCAAGGAATTCACGGAGGTCGTCCACGCTCTGTTCGACAGTTGGGAGGACGACGCTTTCGTCGGCAACAAGGCGAGCGCGCGATTTGTCGATACGTCGAAGGTGCACCCGATCGCGCATCGCGGCCCGCATTATTCGGTGGCCGGACCGCTGAACGTCCCGCGCTCCCCGCAGGGGCGACCTGTTACGGTGCAGGCCGGCGGCTCCAATGACGGCCGCGACTTCGCCGCCGCCTATGCGGAAGCCGTGTTCACACTGGCGCAGTCGATCGACGAAGGCGTTGCCTATGCGCGCGACCTGCGCACGCGCGCCGAAGCCTACGGGCGTTCCGGCGATTCGATCGTCACCCTGCCCGGGCTTGCCACGGTCATCGGCAGCACCGAGGCCGAGGCGAAGCGGCGGCAGGACGAGCTCTGGGAACTGGTCCCGATCGAATACAGCCTGGCGCGTCTCGCCGGTACGCTTCAGATCGACCCTGCCCTGCTCGAGCTCGACAAGCCGCTGCCCGATCCGTTACCGCTTCCGGCGAACGCCAACCACACCATGTTCCAGGGCACCGTGAACATCGCCCGTCGCGGCAACCTCACCGTCCGCCAACTAATCCGCGCGCTTGGTGGCGGCGTTGGCCATCGCATCATCGTCGGGACGCCGGAGCAGATCGCGGACGATATCGAGGCCTGGTTCAAGGCCGGTGCCGCGGACGGCTTCAACCTTATGCCGGACGTTCTGCCCACGGGCCTGGAGACCTTCGTCGATACCGTCGTGCCGATCCTTCAGAAGCGCGGTCTGTTCCGAACCGAGTACACGGGCACGACATTGCGCGACCATTTTGGTTTGGCACGGCCGACGAGCCGCTATGCAAAGCGGCCGCCCGCCGTCGCCTCGGCCTGATCGCAACAAGCTACCCTATCGACTGGCCAGCTTCGCAGCAGGCCCAGGTGATTGCCGCGCTCGGACACGGGGAATGATCTCGTCTGCAAAACGCCGCATCTCTGCCTCGAACGGCTGGAATTGCAGCATGAAGAGTTCGATACCGGCGGCATGGAACGCCTCGATGCGCGCTGCGACCTCATCGTAACTGCCGACCAGCCCCGCGGCCGTTCCGCCATTGCTGCCGACCCGCGGCGTCTTCTGCATGGTCTGCATCATCACGACCTTCGGATCCGTGTTCTGCTTCTGGATCGCCTTCATCGGCGCATCCTTTGCAGCGAGGCTCAATAGCCGCTCATAGGCGACCTGCGCCTGCTCCCGGGTCTCGCGTGCCACGACAAAGGCGGACAGACCGAAGCGCAATGGCGGCGCTGAACCACGCGGCCGCACCGCGACGTCGGCTATCAGGCCGGCGACATCGTCTAGCGGCTGGCCGTTGATGAACCAGACGTCGCCATGGCAAGCGACCAGATCGCGCGCGGGCTCGGACTCTCCGCCGACATAGACGGCCGGGCGCTTGCGGTACAGGCTGGTCGGCCGCAGCGCATAGTCCGTGACCTTGAAGTGATCGCCGCTGAAGTTGAGACGCTCGCCTTCCATCAGGCGGGACACGACGGAGATCCATTCCTTGCCATAGGCATAACGCGCATCGTGCTCGGGAAAGCCGATTCCGGCCTTCTCTAGCTCTGGACGATTCCAGGCATTGACCAAATTGATCGCAAAGCGGCCACGGCTGATGTTCTCGATGCCGAGCGCCAGCTTGGCGAGCACCACGGGGTGATAGAGATACGGCTTGATCGCAGCGATGATCTCGATGCGCTTGGTCAGCGCCGCAATCGCTGCAGCAGCGCTCCAAGCTTCGAGCTGATCGAGATCCTCCTGATGCGGATTGATGGTGTGCTGCGCGATCAGGGTCGAGTCGTAGCCGAGCTCCTCGGCTGCCAGAATGAGATCACGATTGCGTTCCCAGGAGGCATCATAGGGCTCCTCCGGGTCCTGATGCGCGGCACGCGGCCCATGCACCAGCGCCCAGATGCCGAAGCGAAGAGGTGCAGCCGTCATCATGTTCTCCCGTAACTCTCTCGACGTTCGCCGTTCTCGCCAATCGTTGGCGCAAGTTCAAGCAGACGCGCATCAAAAGATTATCTTTGTCGCGCATCCGCGCTGCGGCGACAGCAGATCACTCCGGAGCAAGCGACAATTGAAATACCGCTCTATTTCTGTCGACCCGATTTCGTGGGACATTTTGTGGAGATGGCAGGTGATTGCCGTCACGCTTCCTGCTTCAAATGCAGTGCGTGAAAACGAGGTCTCGCGTCTTGAGCAATATGGAACTGAGCGGCATCGATCGTGCCGCGATCGGTGCTAACAGTGCGCCGTCGGCGCAAAGCGGCAACAGCGCACTTGCTCCGACCCCTGCAAACAGAAAGCTAGGCGCGCGCGGCCTTCAGCTTCTGTCATGGCTGGCGCCGGTCGTGCTTGTCGCCATCTGGGAATGGCTTGCGCAGGCGGGATGGCTCTCGCCACATGTCCTCCCCGCACCCAGCAAGGTGATCCGGACCGCCTTTAAGCTTGCAACCACGGGCACCCTGCTCAACGATCTCGGCGTGAGCTTGCTGCGGGCGGCGGCGGGATTCGTGATCGGCGCGGCCGTTGGTGGCGGCCTGGGCATTCTCGTCGGCTTCTCCCGCATCGCCGAAGCTCTGATCGACCGCAGCGTGCAGATGATCCGGGCCATCCCGTTCCTCGCAGCGCTGCCCTTAGTCATCGTCTGGCTTGGCGTCGGCGAAACGCAGAAGATCTTCCTGGTCGCCCTCGGCGTCACCTTCCCGATCTACATCAACACAGTCCTCGGTATTCGCCAGGTCGATCCAAAGCTGCTCGAGCTCGGCCGCGTCCAGGGACTGAGCTCCATTCAGCTGATCCGCAGGATCATCCTTCCAGGCGCCTTGCCGTCGATCCTGACCGGGGTCCGCTATGCGCTGGCGACGGCTTGGCTTGCGCTGGTCGTGGCTGAAACCATCGGCGCGCAGTCCGGCATCGGCTTTCTTGCCATGGACGCGCGTGAATTCCTGCGCACCGACGTGATCGTGCTGACGATCGTGATCTACGCGCTCATCGGCGTCGCAGCCGACGGCATTGCCCGATTCCTCGAACGGCGCCTGCTCGCCTGGCACCCGAACTACGGGGCAGCACGATGAACGCTCACGTCGCTTCGCTGCCGGCCGCTTCATTCGAAACCGGACCGGCCGTCACCGTCAGCAATCTCGTGCGCAGCTACGGCAGTCGCGTGGTCATCGAAAGGCTGAACCTGCGCATCGAGCGGGGCGAGTTCGTTGCCCTGCTCGGCGAAAGCGGCTGCGGCAAGACGACATTGCTGCGGGCGCTCGCCGGCCTGGACTCGATCCAGGGTGGGCGCATCGTCGCGCCGCGCCGGCCGGCGGTGGTATTCCAGGAGCACCGGCTCCTGCCCTGGGACAGCCTCTGGCGCAACGTGTCGCTTGGTTTGCAGGTGCCGGACGCACGCGAGCGCGCCGCCGAAGCGTTGACCGAGGTGGGCCTCGGCGACCGTCTCGACGATTGGCCGCGCAATCTCTCCGGCGGACAGGCCCAGCGCGTCGCGCTTGCCCGCGCGCTGGTGCAGCAGCCTGAGCTTATGCTCCTCGATGAGCCGTTTGCCGCATTGGACGCGCTCACCCGCATCCGCATGCATGAGCTCGTTCGCGTGCTCGTCGCCAATCATCAGCCGGGCGTTCTGCTCGTCACGCACGACGTCGACGAAGCGATTGCTCTGGCGGATCGCATCCTCGTGATGCGGAACGGCGCCATCGCCTACGAGCACCGCGTCGCACGAAACGGCTCGACACCCATCTCGCGTAGCGAGCTCCTTGCCGAGCTCGGCGTGAATTTGCATTCCACCCACTAATTCAACAGAAGGCCATTATGTCCGACTCTCCAATCGCAAAGCCGTCCCGCCGCAGCTTTCTCAGCACCGCGGCTTTCGGCGTGGGCGCCTTCGCCGGCCTGAACATCGGCGATTTCGCCGAGGCCGCAACTGGCCGCACGACAGACACCGTGCGACTGACTTGGGGCATGAGCGGCCTCAACCTGATCGCCAAGGAACGCGGCGAGTTCGAGAAGGTGCTGGCCAAGGACGGCATCAAGGTGGAATGGCTCGGGCCCTTCCCCAACCACGCCCCGACATTGCAGGCAGTCACCGGCGGCAGCGCCGATTTCAGCTTTGGTGGCAGCACGACGCCGGCGCTGGCCGCGATCATCGCGGGTTCGCCGCTGGTTTTCACCCAGTTCGTCGTCTACGAGCCCCGCACTACCGCGATCATCGCCAAGGACGGCTCCGGCATCGACAAGGTCGAGGACCTCGTCGGCAAATCGGTCGCGGTCAACCGCTCGGGTCTCGGCGAATTCCTGCTGGTCGCGGCGCTCGAGAAGCACAAGGTGGACCGGTCCAAGGTCAAGTTCGTCTATCTCAATCCGCCCGATGCCGCACCGGCCCTGGCCTCCGGCAAGGTCGACGCCTGGTCGATGTGGAGCCCCGGCGTCGACATCGCCAGGCTCGAATACAAGGCGCATAACATCTTCCTTGAAGGCCGCGATCTCGACTTCCAGATCGACTACACCTCGTACCTGACTACCCGCAAATTCGCCACGGACAATCCCGCGCTGGTAAGTGCCGTGAACGATGCGTTCCGCGCCGAAGGCAAGTGGATCTCGGAGAACGGCAAGGACGCCGAGTACATCGCCCAGAAAGCCGGCAAGTACAGCGACGAGGTCCGCGACCAGTTCATCGCATTGAAGCGCAAGTATCGCTACTTCGCCGTCAATGACGAGCGCTTCATCAGCGAGCTGCAAAAGGCTGCCGACTGGCTCGTCGCCCGCAAGGTATTGCCCGAGCCGGTCAAGGTCACCGACCATCTCGCCCAGCTCTAGGAACGTGACCAACAGGCCGATCATGAACAAGACCGTATCTGCCCCCTCGCTCGGCACATCGGAGCCGCTCAAGACCACCTCGCCGGAGCTGGAGGCGCTGCTTAACCAGATCGCAGAAGGCGCGAGTGCGCGGGAACGCGACCGCGTGCTGCCCTTCGAGGTCATTGATCTCATCCGCCGCGCGCGTCTCGGCGCGCTGCGGCTTCCCGTGGACGCTGGCGGCGCGGGTAGCACGATCCGCGATCTCTTCGCCTTCGTGATCCGGCTCGGCGAGGCCGACGCCAATGTCGCGCATATCCTACGTAACCATTTCAGCGTGGTGGAACGGCTGGTGCGCACGCCCAAGGACGAGCAAAGCCGCGCGTGGCAGAAGGCGGTCGCCGAAGGCGCAATCATCGGGCTCGCCACCACCGAGCTCGAAAGCCCGCGCGTCGGCAATGTCACACCGGGCACGACCTTCACGCCCGATGGAAACGGCGATTACTTCCTGAACGGCACCAAATATTACAGCACCGGCACGCTGTATTCAGACTACGTCCTCGTCCGCGCCGCCGATCCTGACGGCGCCAGCGGTGCGGCCATCGTTCCGATCAAGCGCGACGGCATCGAGCTGGTCGACGACTGGGATGGGCTCGGACAGCGGCTCACCGCAACCGGCACGACGCATTTCCGCAACGTCAGCGTCAAACGACAGGAGCTCGTCTTCGACACCCCTGACATCGGCTACGGCGTACCCTACTCCAACACATTCGCCCAATTGTTCCTGACCGCGATCGTTGCCGGTATCGCGCGCGCGACCCTGCGTGACGCCACCGCGCTCGTCCATTCGCGCAAGCGCACCTTCTATTACGCACCCGCCGAAGTTCCGACCGATGATCCCCTGCTTCAGCAGACCGTCGGCCAGATCGCCAGCGGGGCGTTTGCGGCCGAAACGGTCGTGCTGGCGGCCGCCGAGGCGCTCGACGTCGCGACCGATGCCTTCGACGCGGGCGCATCGAACGCCGCGGAGGCCGCCCACACCGCCGCGCTACTCTCGGCCAAGGCCAAGATCATCGCCGACGATTTCGCCATTCGCGGCGGCAGCCTGCTATTCGACGTCGGCGGCGCATCCGCGAGCAAGAAGGTCACCAATTTCGACCGGCACTGGCGCAATGCGCGTACGCTGTCCTCGCACAATCCGACCACCTACAAGGCGCGCTCGATCGGCCAGTACGAAATCAGCGGCACGCCACTGCCGGCAAAGGGCTTCTTCTAGGCAAGAGGGCGCCGGATTCGACGGTCCGATGCAAGGAGAGACAGACATGGGAAAGTCGGACATCCATCTCGTCACTGACAGCAATGAGATCGAGCACCAGTTCCGCGCCGTGATGCGGCGCCTGGCCGGCGGCGTCAGCATCATCACGGCCGGCCGCGGCGAGGACATCACGGGGATGACGGTCACGTCGCTGACCTCGCTCAGCGCGAGCCCACCGCGCGTGCTGGTCAGCGTCAACCGGCAGGCGTCGTCGTTTGCCCCGATCGAGCGTCACAGGGTGTTCGGGGTCAACATTCTCGGATCCGACCAGCAGGAGCTCGCGAGCCGATTCAGCGATGGCAGGCTGAAGGGGCCCCAGCGCTATGAAGGCGTAGCCTGGACGGCCGGGGTATCCGGCGTTCCCCTGCTTGGCAATTCACTGGCGACGGTCGAATGCCGGGTGGAGGAGATCATCGAGCGGTATTCGCATGGGATCATCGTCGGCAGCATCTTGAGCTTCGAGCTGTCGCCCCAGTTGTCGGGACTGGTATACTGGAACGGTCAATACATCGAGATAAAGCACGATTTCGACCTGGATTTACTCGCCGAGATCAGCATCCCCCTGGCGCATGTCAGGTAGGAGCGCTCCTGCAGCTTCTCGATCTCCGGCATAAAACGAGGGCAGCATGAAACGCGAAATCCCGACATCGGACCTGGAGCCGACTGCCAGGCGGTGGCAGCTCGACCGGATCGTGGCCGAGCTACGCGTCTCCCGGGAGGAGACGCACAGCATTCGCAGGGACGGCGAAGCACGCCAGGCCCCATCGCGCGAAGCGCTGGAGGCGGTGCTCGATGGCCTCACGGCAGCACTGTTTCCACGGCATTACGGTCGCTCCGAGCTCGACGGCGAGAATATCGACTATTTCGTCGGAAACACCCTCAGCGTCGCCCTGGACTCGTTGTGCGACCAGATCCATCGCGGTGCCCTCTTCATCGGCGACGAGCTCACCGCCGGCTTCCGCCGCGAGGACGCCGTCGAACTGACCCGGACATTCGGCTCGCGACTGCCGATGGTGCGCGGGCTCCTCATCAATGACCTCAGGGCCGCCTTCGTCGGTGACCCGGCCGCACGAAATTTTCCCGAGATCCTGATCGGCTATCCCGGGATGACCGCAATCATTCATCACCGCCTCGCCCATATCCTGCACGGGCTGGGCGCCCGGCTCATCGCTCGCCTGATCGCCGAAATCGCGCATACCCGCACCGGGATCGACATTCACCCCGGCGCGAGCATCGGCTCCGGCTTCTTCATCGACCACGGCACCGGCGTGGTGATCGGCGAGACCGCCATCATCGGCGACAACGTCCGCGTCTATCAGGCCGTCACGCTGGGCGCCCGTCACTTTCCGACCGACGACGATGGCAGTCTGATCAAGGGCGACGCCCGCCATCCGATCGTGGAAGACGACGTCGTCATCTATGCCGGCGCGACGATTTTGGGCCGGATCACCATCGGTCGCGGATCGACGATCGGCGGCAATGTTTGGCTGACCCACAGTGTCCCGCCGAACAGCATCGTGACCCAGGCCACGGTCCGCAACAAGCAAGGCTAGAGCTTCTTGCTTCTACGCGTTTTCTTGACGCGAACCGGTCTCCACTTCGCTCGAAAACGCTAAGCCGGCGCCTTCCAGCGCATCAGGCGGCGCTCCAGAGCCTCAAGGATTGCGTTGAAGGTGAGGCCGATCACGGTGATGCCGAGGATGCCGAAATACATCTGGGGGATCAGGAAGCTGTACTGGCTGTTGATGATGAGATAGCCGAGCCCGGACTTAGCCCCGACCATCTCGGATGCGACCAGCACCAGCATGGCGGAGGCGCTTGCCAAGCGTATGCCGACGAAGATCGTCGGCAACGACGCCGGCAGGATCACTTTCCGGAACAGCTGGCTGGGCGTCGCGCCCATCGTCCGTGCCGACTTGACCAGAAGCGGATCGACCTGGCGGACCGCAGAGATCGTGTTCAGTAGCAGCGGCCAGGCGCAGCTGTAGACCACCATGGTGACTTTCGAGAGCTCGCCGATCCCAAGCAGCAGGATGAAGACCGGCAGCAACGCCAGCGGCGCCGTGTTGCGCGCGATCTCGATGATCTGGTTCAGGAGGTCCCCAAGCCGGGCGTACCATCCCGTCAAGACACCCAACGGCACAAACAGGGCAATCGCGATCAGGAAGCCGCTCAAGGCTCGAAGCAGACTTGCGCCGACGTCGTCGTAGAGCTCTCCCGACTGCGCAAGCTGCCAGCCCGCGGCGATCACCTCGGAGAACGGCGGCAGGAAGGTCACATCGATCAGACCGAGGCGCGGCGCCGTTTCCCAGACGGTCAGGAACAGCAGCAGCAGCAGGGATCGTTGCCCGATGATGCCGAACCAGCGCACCACGTTGCCCGTCGCCGCGGCAGCCACGCCGGCGCGTTGCCTGGCTCGGTCTTTCGGGCTCCCCTCGGCCAGCTCCAGCAGCGTCAGGACCTCCAGATTAGACATGAGCCAGCTCCTTCGCCTTTGCCACGCGCTCGCCACCCGATGCAGCGGCCTGGAGGTCTTGCGCCTTCAAGACCTCGTCGCGCAGCAAGGACCACACTTCGTGCCTGACATGCCCGAACTGGGGTAGCGAGCGCACGTCCTCGGTCTCGCGGTGCAGCTCATCGGGGACATCGATGATTTGTTTGATACAGCCGGGACGCGAGGTCATCACCGCCACGCGCTGACCAAGGACCACGGCTTCGTCGATGCCGTGGGTGATGAACAGGATGGTCTTCTTTGTGCTGCGCCAGATCCGCAACAGCTCGCCTTGCAGCGTCTCGCGCGTTTGCGCATCGAGCGCCGCAAACGGCTCGTCCATCAGCAGCACCTCCGGATCGTAGGCAAGGCTGCGCGCGATCGCGACGCGCTGCTTCATGCCGCCGGACAGCTCGTGCGGATAGCGGTCGGCAAAGCCCGACAGACCAACCAGATCGAGGTAATGCAGCGCCCTCTCCCGCCGCTCCCGGGCTTTCAGGCCGGCAATGTCGAGCCCGAACTCAACATTCTGCGCGGCCGTACGCCAGGGGAACAGCGCATATTGCTGGAATACGATGCCGCGGTCGCGCGCCGGGCCCTCGATGACCTTGCCATCGAGCAGGATGCGACCGCTGCTCGGCGTCGTCAGGCCGCCGAGCAGGTCCAGCAGGGTCGACTTGCCGCAGCCGCTCGGCCCAACCAGCGCAAGGAATTCGCCGGCGCGCACATCCAGTGTGATGTCGTCGAGCGCCGTGAAGCGCTGCGTCGGCCCGCCATCCTTGCCGCGGACCAGGAATTCCTTGCGCACATGCTCGAAGCGGATCTTGGCCGTCGTCATTTGGCCTCCGCGGTCTTGCCCGGACGGAAATAGTTGAACGCGTTGGTGTAGAGATCCGACGGTTTGAGCTGGTCCTGCTTCAGCAGCCCGTCCCTGACCAGCCAGTCGATCCACACCTGGAGCTCGGCATCGCCGATCACGCCGCCTTTGGTCGCGACACCGGTGCTTTTCCAGTATTTGATCGGGGTGGCGTCCTCGTTGCGCTTGCGATCGACGACGATGCGCTCGAAGCGGGCGCGGACCTCCTCCGGCGGCGTTGTCTGAGCCCAGTCGATGGCACGAGACACGCCCTCGATCAGCTTACGGGACGTGTTCGGATTGTCCTTGATGAACTTGTCCCGCAGCACATAGGCCCCGCCGGTGAAGTTCCCGAAGACGTCCGTATCGGCAAAGAGCCGCCGAATGCCCCCGCGCTCGAGTGCCTTGTCACGCAGGACGCCGCCGAGCGTGCTAAGCTCGACCTGTCCCTGGCGCAGCACCTGCTCCCCCGTCACCGGCGGTATCGCGACCAGCGTCACCTGTTTCGCATCCGCCGGCGTCAGGCCATTGCGGGCCAGATATTCGCGCAGCACGAATTCATGGTGCGCTCCCAGCGTATTGACCGCGACCTTCTTGCCGATCAGGTCGCGCGCAGTCTTGATCGGACTATCCTCCTTCACGTAGTAGCCGCTGTAGGTGTTCTCGTCCGAGCCGTAATAGCCGACCACCGCCTTGATCGGCGCCTTGGCGGCGATCAGCTTGATGATCGCGCCATAGAACGCGCCACCGATGTCGATATCGCCGGTGACGACGGTCTGGATGTCCTGCGGACCGCTGATGGTGTTGCCGATCCATTTGAGCTTGAGGGGAGCGAGATAGCCGAGATCGTCGGCCAGCTCGATGAAGGTGACCTGCCCGGCCCAGCCCTGGTAACGGATCTCGGTCTTCTCGAGCTGCGGCTCGGCCAGAGCGCTGCCGACCAGGCCAGTCATACCGAGAGCGACGAGGCTAAGTTGTCGGCCTCTTGCACCGAGCCCGGCAACCAGTCGACGCAGAGCGGAGATAGCGATTCTCATTGTGTTTTCTCCTTGCCCGCCTCAGGCGGCCTTCGCCTGCGGCTTCGCCACCTTGACCCGAGTGACGCTGCTCCGGCCGTCGATGCTGACAGGCACCTCGCCATCAATGGTCGCGCGGCGCACGACGCGATGCTGATCGCCGTAGTCATTGACGGCGTAATGCTGGGTCGCGCGGTTGTCCCAGATCACCACGTCTCCTTGCCGCCAATTCCAGCGCACGGTGTTCTCCGGCGCGGTGATGTGCGACTGGAACAGGTCGAACAACTTTTGGCCGTCATATTTCGACAGGCCAACGAAGCGCTGGACGAAGTTGCCCAGCACCAGCGTGCGTTCGCCGGTCTCGGGGTGGACGCGAACGACGGGATGCTCGGTCTCATAGACCGTCGCCGTGAAGACCTCCTCGAATTGCTTCCGGTCGGCTTCGCTCGCACGGGTCTTGACTGCGTAGTCATAGGCATTGCTGTGCACCGCCCAGAGCTCGTCGGCGAGCTTGCGCAGCGGCGCCGGCAGGTCGAGATAGGCCGCGGCCGTATTCGACCAGATCGTGTCGCCGCCGAACTCCGGGATCACGACACCGCGCAAGACCGAGATCTTGGGATAGGCGTCGACGAACGTGACGTCGGTGTGCCACTGGTCCGCACGTCCGCCGCCTCGCCCGGAGTCGAGCTCGAGGATCGACGCTGTTCCCTTGGTGGCGCCGACCGTTGGATGCGGCACGAGCTTGCCGAGCCGATGGGCAAAACGCTCCTGCTCGGCATCGTCGAGATGATTCTGGTCACGGAAGAAGATGACTTTGCGCTCGAGCAGCACCTGGTTGATCGCCGCAATCGTCCGATCCGGCAGATCGCCGGATAGCTTGATGTTCCTGATTTCGGCGCCGATGCGGGCCGATCGCTTGACGATATCAGCGCGCGGAATGACGTTGTCGATGGTGATTCCGTCAGTCATGTCATCTTCCCCGAGACCGCGATCCGTTTGGACAAAGCTCCGCCGTTCGCCGACCGCTCATGCGACAGCGGAGTGAATGCAGGTGGTGATGGTAGTCGACCCTCTTGCGGATCGCTGTCTGCTCAGGCAGCGATCGCGTCTGGCAGGACCATTTTCGTGGTGGCTGCATCGGCGCAGCCACGTGCTCAGTCAGAGGATGCTAACTCACGTCTTTCGGAATTGGCTTCCAAAGTTTGAACTGGGCGGGGAATAGTTGCATTCGCGGAATCGGCGACGACGAAATGCAGGACCGATCCCGCTCGGTTGCGCTCTATCGTCGTCATCGCGACGTTCGTTAGGACATCCATAAGCGAACAGACCATCGATCGCACCGCGCACGATCTCTATTTACAGGCTTTCTCGCAAGTTCATGCTCGCGCACATCTCAACAACGCAAATCCATTCCATCGACAATCGAGCGAGGCTCGACATAGATTTTGAGCGAGCCGATCACGGAGCATTTCGCATGAGCAATCGACGGCAACTCGCTCTCAATCTCTTCATCTATCCTGACGGCCATCACGAGGCAGCCTGGCGCTATAAGGGCTCGGCGACAGAACGCGTCCTCGATATTCGTTATTATCAGGAACTCGCGCAGCGCGCCGAAGCCCACAAGTTCGACGCGGTGTTCTTCGCCGACGGACCGGCGCTCGCCGACAATGTCCGCTACGCCCAGCGCTTCCGCTTCGATCCCATCACGCTACTGACGACGATCGCCAGCGCGACCAGCCGGATCGGCCTGATCGGCACAGCCTCCACGACCTACACCGAGCCCTATAATCTGGCCCGCCAGTTCGCCTCGCTCGACCATTTCAGCAGCGGCCGCGCCGGCTGGAACATCGTCACGACGAGCAGCCCGCAGGCGGCGCAGAATTTTGGATTGCCCGAGCACCCACCGCACCACGAGCGCTACGAGCGGGCGCGCGAATATCTCGACGTCGTCACCCGGCTTTGGGACAGCTGGGAGGACGACGCTGTGGTCAACGATCCCTCCACCGGAGTCTTTGCCGAGACTGCCAAGATCCACGCCATCAAGCATATCGGCAAACATTTCCGCGTGCGCGGACCGCTCAACATCCCGCGGTCGCCGCAGGGCCGCCCGGTCTATGTGCAGGCAGGTTCCTCGGATGACGGCCGCGCCTTCGCCGCGCAATTCGCTGAAGCCATCTTCACCGCGCATCAGACGCTCGCGAGCGCCCAGGAATTCTACGCCGATATCAAGAAGCAGGCGCGCCTGTTCGATCGCAGCCCGCATCAGATCAAGATCCTGCCCGGGATCAGCCCCTTCATCGGCAGCACGCAAGCCGAGGCCGACCGCCTTCAGGAAGAGTTCAATGAGCTGATCCAGCCGGAATATTCCCTGACGCAGCTACGCCAGATGATCGGGGTCGATCTTACCGGGTACGATCTCGACGGTCCGGTGCCACGCCATCTGATCGACACCGCCAGTGCGCGCGGCGTCGCCAGCCGTTTCAAGCTGGTGGTCGACATCGTCGATCGCGAGAAGCCGACGATCCGTCAGCTCGTCCAGCGCCTCGCCGGCGCGCGCGGCCACTGGGTCATTACGGGTACGCCGGAAAAGATCGCCGACAACATCCAGGCCTGGTTCGAGGGCGGCGCGGCCGACGGCTTCAACGTGATGCCGCCCTGGCTGCCCGGCGGCTTCGATGTCTTTGCCGAGCAGGTCGTCCCGCTTCTGCGCAAGCGTGGCTTGTTCCGCGAGGACTACACCGGCGCGACGCTGCGCGAGCATTACGGCCTCGCGCGCCCCGCCAGCATTTATTCGAACGAGGTCAAGGCAATCGCCTGACACCGTTCTCCCCTCCAAACTGGAAAACCGTAAAAAGACATGAAGATCGCGTTGTTTATGCTCTCCGGCCTTTTGGCTCTCTCCCCGCTCGCCGCCGAAAACTCCATGGCGGAGCAACCCGCTAAGCCCGAGCTGCGGGTCGGTTTCGTGCCGGGGCCGTACATCGATGAGTTCAAGATCGGCGTCGAGCCCGAGCTGAAGCAGAAGGGCTACAAGATCCGCTACGTCGAATTCTCGACCGGCCTTGAAGCCAACAACGCGGTGTTCAAGTCCGAGATCGATGCCAATGTGATGCAGCACACGGTTTTCCTCGAGTCCTACAACGAGCGCCAGAAGACCGATCTCGTCGGCATCGTCCACGTCCCCACACCGCCGATGGGACTCTATTCGAAGAAGCACCCGCTGGGCACGCCGATCAAGCCGGGCTCCAGCGTCGCGGTGCCGAACGATCCCGTCAACCTCCAGCGTGCGCTGTGGGTGCTGCGCGATCTCGGCCTGATCGAGATTCGCGACAGCAAGCCGGTCGACGTCACCGAGCTCGATGTCATCAAGAATCCGGGCGGCATCAAGCTCGTTCCACTCGAAGCCGCGCAGGCGCCGCGCGCACTCGACGACGTCGACTTCGCCGCCATCCAGGGCAATTTCGCAATCTTCAGCGGGCTGAAACTGACCAATGCCTTTGCGCTGGAGAAGATGACGACGCCCTATATCAACGTGCTCGCGGTGAAGAAAGCCAACGCCAATGCCGAATGGACCCAGGACATCGTCGCAAGCTACAAGTCACCGGCGTTCAAGACGGCGATCAAGGCCGATCATTTCTATGACGGGTTCACGTTGCCCGACTACATGAATTGAGGGGCACGTCGGTTCCATGCAGCACTTGCGGCACGTCGACGTGCTCGCGCTACTCACAAACGACTGATCCAACGCTCCCGCGCCCGATGTACCGCATGAAAATCGTTCCTTGCGAAACGCCGCTATGGAATTTTCTGCTTGGACAGGTGACAGCTTCAGTGCGATCCAACCAAACTGATCGTCGCCAAAGCCAGGCGATGTTCAACGTCTTGTCGCCCGTGATAGCATTGCCGGGTTCTCGCCCTACAATGTTGTCCGGAGTGAACATGAGCTACATCGTCTCGCTGCACCTAAGCATCGCCAGCTGGCTCGAACAGGCACGCGGATGGTTCCAGCGCCTGCTGCAGCCGCAGGCGGGTGGCCCGAACGATGACCAGCGCGGCCATCAGGACGACCTTTACGAGATCTTCCTGTTCGGGCCTCACGGCTGAGAACTTTGCGCGAGCGCCGGCCCCGAGCTTCCACTGACACAAAGGTAATCAGACAATGACCGACGCTGCGTTGCAGCTCGCCGAGACTGGCCGCCGCCTTGATGCCATCGACCGCAAGATCCTGACGGTGCTTCAGGAGGACGCCTCACTCTCGGTAGCCGAAATTGGCGACCGGGTCGGCCTGTCCTCCACGCCCTGCTGGAAGCGCATCCAGCGGCTGGAGGCCGACGGCGTGATCCTGAAACGCGTTGCGCTGGTCGACCAGAACAGGATCGGGCTTGGCCTTTCGGTGTTCGTCTCGGTGGAAAGCTCCGATCACTCCGATGCCTGGCTAAAGCGCTTCGCCGCGGCGGTCAGCGCCATGCCAGAGGTGATGGAATTTTACCGGATGGCGGGTGACGTCGACTACATGCTGCGCGTCGTCATTCCGGACATGCCGAGCTATGACGTGTTCTACAAGAAGCTGATCCACGCCGTCCCTCTCAAGAACGTCACCTCGCGTTTTGCGATGGAGAAGATCAAGTCGATCACGGCGCTCCCGGTGCCGCCGGCGGTGGCGGACTAGAGCGATAGTGGGAAGCGACTCGATCCCAAGCTTATGGATGGGCGACTACAGCACGGTGCCATCGCGCGCACATGCGTAATGCCTAACGGTTGTCCGATTTGTTCGCCGCAGTACCCGATCTTCTCGATCTCTGAGAGCGCCGTAGAGACGGGTGTTTTCCAGTGAAATTGCCGCTTGCGTCGCGAGAACTCGATGAGCCTTGCGCGCTCAGATGTAAAGACGCCCGACGCCAGCGTTTTTTCCAAGTAGTGCAATCCGTCGATTGCGTCCCCTGCCGAACCAGCGACGGCAAAGGATTGATCGCGGTTGGCGAAGATCCAGATACGGATCTTCCGAGAAAAGATGTGGCCTGGACGCGTCGTCAAGGATCACGACCTCGTGCGTCCCCCATGGCTACCCAGCAGCCATACCTGCGCTCCAGATTCCTTTCTCAAGGAAGCCCACTATCTTATTGCCTCGGAGCTATCATGGTTCAGGCGAAGACGTGGGCGGCAAGGACGAAATGACTCGGATCGATGTAATTAGGTTGCCAGGTAATAGGAAAATGTCGCGTGATGTGAAACGCCGTCGCAAGAACCGTGGCATGCCGCCGCCCGCACCGTTCGATTTCGATACGCTGCCGGGCAGCTCCAATTTGACGGCATTGGAGGTCGCCGCGATTATCCGGCGTACGCCTGGAGCGCTCGAGCAATGGCGACGCAACCCGAACCACTCGTTGAGATGGCGCTACGTCGATGGGCGCCCGCTCTATCGTGTTGATGCGGTGCGCGACTATCTGGCTGGGTGCGACAAAACTACTAGCCCTCAGCCGCATAATGCTCGCGGAGACGACCGAGCAGTTCTGCCTTAATACCATCTAGCGGATTCGTCCGCTGCAAGCGCACGACCTTGCCGACCCGTTTAGCGCCGACCAACTGCGCGATATAGTCATGTGCAGCTTCAAAGGCCATCTTGCGGATGATCCACTGTTCGTCGTGGTTATAGACCTGATCGATTCCACGCGGCTTTTGCCCGACACACAGCCGCTGGATTTCGTTGTCGTAGCCGCACCGTGACATGATGGTGCGCAAGCTGCGCCTCAAATCATGCATGGTGAATTTGGCGACACCTGCTTCTTTGACCAGACGGCTGACCATCTTGGTGAAGCCCGACATCTGGCCGCCTGTCTTCGGTGACGGGAAGACATAGTCGGACGTTGCCCGCTGGAAATATTTCGCCGCTGCGAGCACTTCGTCAACGAGGTGGGTCCGCGGCACGTCGTGGTGCAAGCCCATCTTGGTCCATGCCTCATCAAAGGTAACGCGGTCATCCATGATGTGCTTTTGCCACTGGATCATGGTTGGCTCGCTTCGGCGCGGGCCGCTGAGCAGGCACATGCGCGTCAATAGCCCAAACGCTCCAAGCTTGCCGGCCGCTTGCCAGACCTTGATGATCTCCTCGTCGGTCAGCGCCCGCCCCTTTGTGCGACGCCCGAGCCGCTGCGCCCGGGTTTCTTTGGGCGCGCGATAGCCGGCGAGCACGTTGTGCTCGACGTAACCTTCACCGACACACCATTCGAGGAAGGTGTGCACGTGCTTGCGCAAGTCCTTGGCTGCACCGCGCTTGCCGGTCTTGGCGATCTTGTCGACCGCCGCCATGATTTGCCGCCGCGTCAGGTCGCCGATGGCGAGATCGACATGAGCCTTGAGACCGCGCCTGAGCGCCGACATCGCTGGCTTCCAGTTGACGACTTGGCGTCCAGTCAGCGACGTTTCGTAGGGGCCGTCCTCTACGATCAGGTTCGCCAGCGTGATGCACTCCCGCTCGGCCAGCTGTTGCCGTTTGGCCTCGCGCTTGGCGTCGTTCGGATCGCTCCCCTTGGCCACTTCGCCGGCGGCGATGGTAGCGGCCTGGCGCGCGGCCTTCTCGTTGAACTTGGGCCATGCACCCAACGTCTTGCGTTGCGTGCCCCTCGCCCCAGGCTTGGTAAACAGGTAGACCCAAGTCCGGCCGCCAGTCGCGCGCATCCTGATCGCAAGCCCAGGCTGCTCGGTGTCGTGTAAATAGTGCTGGGACTTACCCGATGGCAGCGTGGCCGCGCGGATAGCCGCGTCAGTGAGCCTTAAGTAGTTCGTCGTCACTCCAGCGCTGAGGCCTTTGTCGCTCGCTTCCATCGTCCCTGCCTCCCTCCTTCCCCCGCTACACGGCGCCCACAACCCGTTCGCTCCATGTCCCGACTTTGTTGTGCCCACAGGGAAAGTCCACGAAGGGCACAGCTGGGGCATACAAGATATGGGATATCCAACTATGGCCCACTATGGTCGCATATGGACAATTGTCCTTATACAGCAGCACTTTCTCTAATTTTACTATGGCGAAATTTGGTTGGGCGCGGTCTACAGATTGTGGTTCACACGGGAGAGGTCCAAGGTTCGATCCCTTGTGCGCCCACCATTCGTTTCCTGAACCCAGCCGGATGCGGACGATCGCCCAAGCCTCATGGCTGTCGGGACCGTCGGTATCAAAAATGTCGAAAACAACCCCATGCACAGTAGCCGGCCCCAGCCGGATCAATGGGTTGCGCCTTTACCGAACCCTGGTTTGGCTCGTCAGGCAAGACAGGAGCAGGACGGCATGATCTGAAGAGGGGCGCGCGTTCTAATGAGCCATCAGGACAGGCAGCTGCGCATGCTCCATGATATAGCTGGTCGCCCCGCCGAATATCATTTGCCGCAAGCGGGTGCGTGTGAAGGCTCCCTTGATCAAGAGGTCGCAGCCTTCAGCTCTGCAGGCATCGAGCACTGCCTGTCCGGTATCACGATTCTCCAGTTCAACCGTTCTCGCCTGCGCTGCAATGTCATTGTACCGCAGTTGCTGGAGGATCTGATCGGCAGACGGTCCTGGTACCGCTTGGCCGCCAACGACGGTTAGGACTGATACCCTTTCGGCCAGACGAAGCAACGGCATGGCAAATGCGTTGGCCCGAGCTTGCTCGGTACTCCCGTTCCAGTGGATCATGATGTTTGTTGCGACGCTTCTCGGTGCATTCGATGGCACAAGTAGAACGGGCCTGCCGCTCTCGAACAGCGCGGACTCAATCGCGCGGCGGTGAGGGCCCGCAGCATCAATGTCAGACCGTGCCATCACGATCAGATCGAAGGCGCGCCCGTAACTTCCGACAAAGTCTTCGCCCTCAGGCGCGCTCTCCAGCCAGCCGAAACATGGTCGACCCGATCCGGCAGGGGATCGAGGAACATCGTGCTTCAGCATGAATGCGTCGAAAAAGTCGCGCATGTCGTTCAATTCGGCTTCGCTCTTCACTTCATACGTATCTAACAGAATGCCGGTGGCCAATTCCGCGGCTAGATATTGCGGGATGCCGAACCGGAGCGGAAAGCCTTCGATATAGGCGCCGGTACGTTGCGCAAGGCGTACGGCGACATCGAGCGTGGATGTCATCATCGGAATATTCTGAAGCGGGACCAAGAGCGTCTTCATTTTCGACCTCCGGTGTTTGCAGTGAGCAGTGACGCAGGATGCCTAGTTTCGCTTGAATTGATGCCTACGATAATTTCACTTCGCCTCGTTCCGGTTGTCATCAACAATGCTTGCGGTCATGCGACCTGCTCAAGCCTCGCATCGATCTCCTGGCGAAGCGCCGCGAAGTCGATTGGCTTGGTCAACAGGTCGGCTGCGCCGTTCGCCAGCGCCTTGCGCCTGGTCTCGGCGTCACCATAGGCCGTGATCATGATGACCGGTACATCGGGGCGGGCCGAGCGCACGATAGGCAGCAGCTCCAGCCCGCTCATTCCGGGCATGTTGATGTCGGACAGGATCAGAATCAGGGTTGCATCCTCTGTCTCGGCCGCGCGCTCCAACGCCAGCGGTGCCGACGGTACAAATTCCATGCGAAAACGACCGCAGCGCAGATCGCGCCGAAACTGCTGGCGGAACAGCACCTCGACATCGGGCTCGTCGTCAACCACCATTATGAAGACGCTCAACTTCTGCCTCCGGTCTGCAATGGCGCCGCCAGCCTACGCGGCAGCCTGATGATGAACTCCGTATAATCGCCGGGCTCGGTATCGACCTCGATGCTGCCGCCGTGCTGTTTCACGATGATGTCGTGGCAAATTGAAAGGCCAAGGCCAGTTCCTTCGCCTGCGGGCTTGGTTGTGAAGAATGGGTTGAATATCTTCTCTCTCACGTCGGCCGGGATGCCGGCGCCATTGTCGCGAATCCGGATCTCGACGGCGGCGCCGAGGTTTGTGGTCGTCGCGCGCAGCCTTGGCTCGAAGCCGTCGCCGGCGGCGTCCTTTTGTTTGCTCGCCGCGTAGAAGCCGTTTGAAACGAGATTGAGGAACACCCGCGTGATTTCCTGCGGATACAGATCGAGCGCGCCCGCAGACGGATCGAGGTTCCTTTCAAGCGTGATATTGAAGCCTGCTTTCTCAGCGCGCGCTCCGTGATAAGCAAGGTTGAGGCTTTCCTCGAGGATGGCGTTGATATCGGCCGCGCGGCGTTCGCCAGACCCGTCGCGAGAGTGCAGAAGCATATTCTTGACAATGGAATCGGCGCGCGTTCCGTGCTGCACGATCTTTTCCAGGTTGCCTTGCAGCATGTGTATCAGCGCGTCGATGTCCAGCCTTGCTGCCTCGCCGAGCCCGGCCGAGCGCAGCGCGTCGCCGAGTTCGTCGATGAGTTCGGAGGAAAGCGCAGCGAAATTGTTGACGAAATTGAGCGGGTTCTTGATCTCATGCGCAATGCCGGCGGTGAGTTGCCCGAGCGAGGCAAGCTTCTCGGTCTGGATCAACCGATCCTGCGCATTTCGCAATTCCTCGAGCGATTGCGACAGTTCCATGGTGCGCTCGCGCAGCTCGTTCAGCAGGCGTGCATTCTCGATCGCGATCACGCCCTGGTGCGCGAAATTGGACACGAGCTCGATCTGCTTGTCTGTGAAGGGTTTCACTTCCTGGCGGAAGATCGTGATGGTCCCGATCAGCTCATCTTCCCTGAGCATCGGCACGATGACGAGCGTCCTTGCGCCGGCAAGGTCGGCAAGCGCGCGAACGTTCGGGTTGCCTTCGACATAGGGCGGCTGAGTCCTGATATCGTCGATATGAACCGTCTGATGGGTTTTCTCGACGGTGCCGAGCCCGCTCGCCGGATGTGGGCGGATGCTCTGGTACAGCCGGGTATCAACATAAGCCTGTGGCGCGTTATGCAATGCGACCGTGCGAAAGCCGCCGTCCTCATAGAGATTCATGGTGCCGAAGCCGGCGCCGCAAATTCGCGTCGCGTTCTCCAGCATCTTGTCGAACACCGGAGTCAATGCGCCCGATGAAGCGCTTATGATCTCCAGCACCTCCGACGTTGCCGTCTGCCGCTCCAACGATTCGTTCAACTGCTCGAACAGACGCACGTTGCCGATGGCGATGACAGCTTGATCTGCGAAAGTCTGAAGCAGAGTGATCTGCTTGTCGTCGAATGGGCGCACCTCCATACGACGCAGTACGATCGCCCCCATGCTCTCGCCTTCGCGCAACAGCGGCACACTCAAAACAGTCCGAACGTTGGAGCGAACCGCATATTCGCGTCCTATCGGGTAATCCTCTCCATCGGGCCCAAGCAAGTCGCGCACTTGAACGGTGCGACGATCGATAATCGCCCGGCCGGTGGGCGATTTGACACTGATCGCCCGCCGGCTCCACACCACGGGAACTTGTCCATGATGGGCCTGGATGACGATGTCGTCGCCATCCCTCAGAACGACCAGCGCATCATATGCCTCGCAAAGTCCGCATGCGCTTTCCACGATCGCCTTGAGCACCGGACCGACCTCGGTCGGCGAGGAAGCGATAACCCGCAAGATATTGGCGCTGCCGGTCTGGTACGTCAGCGCCTCAGACAGATCCCGCGTTCTGGTCTGCAATTGTTCGAACAGCCGTACATTCTCGATGGCGATTACGGCCTGGTCGGCAAAGGTCTGCACGATCTCAATCTGTCGCGGGGTAAACGGGCCCGGCTCCGGTCGCGCCAAACTGAGCACCCCGATCGCGGCGCCCTCGCGTACCAGAGGTATGTTGAGGGTCGCGCGATAGCCGCCGATTCTCGCGAGGTCATGCCGCGAGAAGTCGGGGTCTTTCATGAGATCGGCGACATGGTCGACCCGGCCGGTGAGCGCAGCCCGGCCGCTCGGCGTGTCGCGGCTCGGCGCAAGCGGTTGACTCTTGCGTAGCGCGACCCATTCCGGTGGGTTGTTATGGGCGGCCTCCAGGTGCAGCAGCCCATCGCGAATGAGATAGATCGCTGCTCTGGGGTCGCCGCAGAGCCGTGCGGCCGAGCTGACAAGCGTTTCGAGAACATTGGGCAAGTCGAACGCCGAACGGCTGATTACCTTGAGCACGTCGGCCGTTGCGGTCTGCTGACGCAGCGACTCGCTGAGATCCTCACTGCGTTGGCGCAACTCCTTGAGCAACCGCGCATTCTCGATGGCGATCACGGCCTGGTCGGCGAAGGTGGCGACCAGCTCGATTTGTTTTTCCGTGAAGGGCTGCACGCGCTTGCGAGCGATCACGATCGCGCCGATCGGCTCATTTTCGCGCATGAGGGGAACACCGAGCGCCGTGCGCTGACCAGCCATGGTCGTCGACTCGCGCAGCCCGTATTCGGGGTCGGCAGCGACATCGAGGATCTGCACCGGGCGGCGCTCGAGTACGGCCCGGCCTGTAACCGTGCTCCGGCCGGGCGTAATCGGGTGACCCTGCAGGAACGCGATGTATTCCTCGGAAAACCCCACCGCTGCTCCGGCCTGGTATTCATCGCCCTCGCGACGCATGATGAACGCCATCTCCGCTTCGCACAGCCGTGCCGCCGAATCGACCAGCGTGTTGAGCACGGTCTGCAGATCGAAGGTCGAGCGGCTGATCACCTTCAGCACGTCTGCAGTCGCGGTCTGCTGCTGGAGCGATTCGGCGAGATCGCGGGTCTTCGCTTGGACCTCATCGAAC
Source organism: Bradyrhizobium sp. WSM2793 (assembly GCF_000379585.1). Taxonomy (NCBI): domain Bacteria; kingdom Pseudomonadati; phylum Pseudomonadota; class Alphaproteobacteria; order Hyphomicrobiales; family Nitrobacteraceae; genus Bradyrhizobium; species Bradyrhizobium sp. WSM2793. Next base: position 95,820 of record NZ_KB902773.1, read on the forward strand.
AGCCGGACATTCTCAATCGCGATCACGGCCTGATCGGCGAAAGTGGAGACCAGGTCGATCTGCTTGTCCGTGAACGAGTTCACGGCCTTGCGACCCAGGAACAGCACGCCGATCGTTTCTCCGGATCGAAGCAAAGGTACGCCCAGGAGGGTCCGGTAACCGCCGGCCCTCTGCTGCTCGGGATAAGCGTATTCGGGATCGGCCACGACATCCTGGATCTGGACAGCCTTGCCGGACAGCAGGACGCGCCCAACGACGCTGCCGCGTCCAGCATTGAGTCGAATGCCCGCCGAGACTTCGGCCCACTCGGGCGAGAAATTGTACCGAGTTGCATGATAGTAGCCGTCGGCGTCCTGCCGGACGATTGCCGCCATGTCGGCACCACTCAGCCACGCCGCCGATTCCGTGAGCGTGTCGAGGACGGTTTGCAAATCAAACGCGGAGCGGCTGATGACCTTCAACACATCGGCGGTCGCCGTCTGCTGCTGCAGCGATTCCCGCAAGTCGTCAGTGCGCGCCTGCACCTCATCGAACAGCCGCGCATTCTCGATGGCGATAACGGCCTGATCGGCGAAAGTCTGCAGAAGTTGCACATGATGCGGAGCGAAGTTACCGGGCTCGACCCGCGTTACGCTGATCATGCCGATCACCACGCCTCCGGTCGCGAGCGGAACGAACAACATGCTGCGAAAGCCGCGGGCGCGCGCGATGAATTTGATGTCGTTTGTCAGCGCTTCGGTATCGGGGGTCGGCACCACCTTACCGGCCCGCGTCCTTTCAAAACTCTCGAAATCGGCAATCGGCCGCGGAAACATCTGCTGCAAAGCATGATCGGCGGCAGAATTGGTCGGCGTGAAGGCCGCCAAATGGGCAGTGCCGTCGATGAAGCGGAATACGGTCGTCGAAAAGCCGCCGAGCAAGGCATTGGCGCGCCTCGCGATCGCATCGAATACCGGCTTTACCTCCGATGGCGAACTGGCAATGATTTTGAGGATGTCCGCGGTGGCGGTCTCGCGATCTTGTGCGGCGCGCAATTCGGCCAGGAGCCGCGCGTTCTCCTGCTGCAATTCCGCCACAACGCCCTGAGGAAGCGCGGCCATGATGAAAATCCAGGTCGCCAGCCGGTTCGCGGCCGACGTCAAAATCCAATCAAGAAAGCGTCGGAATTATTCCACCATCAGGTGCCTGCGACCAGACGTATCGTTAGTTGATTTTCAATCGACCACGCGTCAATTCGCCTCCTCGATCTACCGAAGCAGCCAGCTCCACAAGTCGCGCTGCTTTGGTCCACATGGTGGCAGATCGCCGGATCCAGGTGCGGCTATTGCGGCGGCTGATTTCGGACCGCCTCTGATCTCCCAATGCGAGATACGGGTTGATTTAATTTTGCGCTAGCTTTTTCCGCACCAATGCTTCAGACTTGCCTTTATTATGGATTTAATTTTAAGGGCGTTCCGATGGGAAAACCTGCCGTTTCCCGCGATGCTTTCCGTGGGCTGTTTGCTTTATATGCTGCGAGGGCGCATCACGACCGTAAGACCGAGGGCGAACATTGTCTCTTGAAGCTGTTCGGATCTGCGGAAGATTTACCCGATGCTTTACTGCTGCAGTGTTCGGACAGAGCTGAGCTGCTCCGCTCTGAAACCGTTGGTCGCTTGGTGAGCCCGCGCGTCCGTCAAATCACGAACGGCAACGCTCAATATGACCATGCCAGCGACTTTCTGCACTCGCTACTGAGAGACCTTGAGCAAAAAGTGCACTAATCGATACTCGCTGCGCCATCGTCGCTGATCCAGGAGCAATTGAATCTGGTGATGCGAGCCAACTCATGCTGGGCGAAGCGGAGCGATCAATCAGCTGCACCAGATACCCGGAGCATGGCAGGGACGCCTACGGGCCAACGCGACGAGCCAAATGTTATGTCCGTTTACGATCCACTACGGGAAGAGCTACAGCGCACAGGAGCGCAAACGATTCGGCTCACGTTCTCGGAAATTGAAGCAATTCTCGGCAGACCGTTGCCGCCGTCAGCGTACAAGTTCAATGCCTGGTGGGGAAACAGTTTGCGCAAAGCTGGGCACACGCAATCTATGGCTTGGCTCCATGCCGGCTTTGCGGCCAGGGTTTCATTAAGACAGCGAGCCGTGGAGTTCATCGATCTTGAAGAACTTCATCGCGCTGGGCTGTGCGCTGCCCGTACCGACAAGGTCCATCAGAGATCATCTCCAGAAGCGCACGTCAGGAGCGCATCGCGTCAATCGCGTGGGCTATCAGGACCGCAACGCTGACGCCGATAAGAATAACGAGGACCCAGTTCAAAAACACGTTCGCCTCCACCTTTGGAATTGAACGCGAGCAACTGTGCACAGTCAAAAACAACCGGCCAAAATCATTAATTTCGGCTTGGGTTGAGGATTCAATGTAACTGTTGCGTCCGTTGTCGGCCCTATCGATGGAATGCCATGAATAGAAGAACCCCGACAACGCACGCCGCGAGCGAGAGCAAGTAAATACCCACGGCAAATCCCGACTCATCTCGAACTGGAGATTTAAATGGGAACTCGCATTATGCGTCGGTCAAGCCCAAAGCTTACTGGAAACGGTTGATATGACCTTTAAGCTTCCTGCTGCGGCAATCATGGCACGGCAGCCGAAAGTCTCTGCCGCGACACTCCAGCTTAAATGACTGAATTAAAGGCACTTTGCCACGGAAATCAGGTTTGATTTAATTCCGCTCTCACGCGACTGCAACCGGCGCATTCAAAGCAAGAAGCGCGCGATTTGCGTTGCTCGCACACGCCTTGCCGACGCCTTTTTCCACATTTATGACAAGCGACCTCGGTTTGGGGCCGAGGTCGCCAACCTTGGGGAAGGTTTGCTCCCGACGGGGGCTTTTGATTTGGGGACTTGCCGGGAGCTTGGATTCGACTCGGAATTGGGAAAGTCGTTCCGCTTACCGAGCAAATAAAAGCGGCCTCAGCGAACGGGTGCCGGGGCCGCTGCATTTCCGACCATTCATTCAGCTCACCTGTCCTATCGGGGCTCGTCCCAATAGTCATCGGACTTGTAAGCGCTATCGGTCCACAGCAGCCCTGGCCGCGCGCGTTCTTGGAGCAGTCTGGGCGGCTGAGGCCGGCTGGGCTCTGCTTCGGCCTAGAGAGCCCATGGGCCGGAGCAAAACAGCAATCCACACTTCACGGTCGCGTGCACGAAACCATTTTGGCGGCCAAACGAAGCGGCGCTGAAACATCGCCGTCCGATGCTGAGATGGAGTGAGGGAGGATTAAATGCGCAGCCTAATTTTCGGGGTAGTGCTCGTAGCGCTAGCAACGATCGGATCTTCATCTTTTGTTTCGGCCGCTCTTTCGGCAACGCGGGATGCGAAGTCCGCAACGATCTCAACGCGGTTCGCGCCAGCACCAAATGCTGCCTGCACTTTCGCCCCCAGGCCGCGGGCGGGTTTGAGCGTGCGTTCTTGAGCGGCTGTTTTCCAAACCATGGAACGGCACTCCGCTGGTCGATCAGAACCTGATTCAATTTCAACGGCTTGAACGAATAACAATTGCAACCAAGGATAATTGCGCATTGTGCGTAGCTTGGGGATACCTGCTACTAGGTCAACGCATCTGCATTTTCCGAATCGACGTTCCATGGTCGCTGGCTCATGCGTCGTATTCGGGGGTGTAGGTGTGAGCCAGTTTCTATCGATGCTGCTTCTAACAACAGCCGTGGTTCTAACCGTCTGCTTCGGGGTGGCGGCCTGGCGCCTCTCTGACGAAAAGGACACCGACATCACTGGCCAGATCGCACGCCAGTCGTATGGATGGAAAGCGGCACCGGCCAGATAACCCTTTCGCTTGCCTCCTGCGCTCTCTGGCCTGAAATGCCGGTTGCGCTTCCCTGGCACGGTCCTTGCCAATCCCGGCCTATCTTTACCGGTCCTGGCAGGGAGCCGTTTCGCGATGAAACAGAAATCTCGAACCCCAAAGCCGCAAAGGCCTACTCTGGCACACATAGCTTCCGATTTGGTGAGATTGCTTAAGGCAATACAGGATCTCGAGGGCCTCAGAGAGAAAGTCCGGCTAGCAGAAGCCGCTCGGGTATTGCACTAAGCCTGGCGGGTAGAGGCGCATTATTAGCGTGTGGCTAGATCAGCGCCGTCGCCCTGAAGCCTGTCGTTCGCAGGCGATCACGGCGCCCGCCGGCGGAGGTGCAAGACGGAGCAAGCTTCAGGCGACCCGCTCCGGCCGCCAGGCCGCGTAGAGACCAACAAGCGTCCCCATGGCGGCCAGCGCTGCCGCCAGCAGCACCTGCAATTCCCCATCATCGGTGGGGCCTACCGACGACACGAGTCTGGTCACGATCACGAACAGAATGCCCACGGCGGCCGCTGCACCCACACAGAGATAGGCGAGCTCCCGCGTCAGGCTGCGGCCGAGAAGTCCGAGCGCCGTGAAATACATCGCGCAGGCGTTGGGATGAACGAACAAGGCGATGCGGGCGTAAGCGCCATAGGCGTCGAACAGGGACTCACATCGGCGCAGGGCCGCCTTCGAGGCCACCCGCTGCAGGAACGGCCTGAAGAACCGAGCCTGTCCGTAACTCAAGACGGCGCCCAGGATGATGGCGAGCCACGCCACGACAAAGACGGAGCCATCCGCGGACTTCGGATTGAGCGCCACGGACATCAGGATGAGGGCGGTTCCGGGAAAATAGCCGAAATACGGGAAGACCGCTTCCAGCAGCACGCAGACGAACATGAAGACCAGAAACCATGACGACCCTGTCGCGCCATGGACGATGGCGTTCAGATCGAAAAGGTTCGTCCTGTACAGGACGAGGTACATGCACATGGCCAGTACAGCCAGCGCGTAGAACGGCAACGCTCCCGACAGAAACCGTCTCATCCAACCATCGGGCTTTGTTTCGCGGACACGGCGGAGACCATCGATATCAAGACAAGACAACGGAAACGCATGGCTCATGCTTTAGGCGAATGGGATTGCTCCTGCAATCCTCGTCTCACCCTGCACACCCCATGCAATCGATCAAATCTCCATGTTCTGCGCGCCTGAAGTGCCGGACGCGGGTCATTCCGTTCGACTTGCCGATTCGACTTGCCGTTCTACTTGCCGCGGTATCGCAGCGCCTCTACCAGCAGCGAGAAGGCCGGCGAAGGCTGGCGCCGGCTGGCATAGTAGAGATGGTATCCCGAGAACGGCGGACACCAATCCGAGAGCACGCGGACAAGACGTCCCTCTGACAAATACGGCTGCACATGTCCCTCGGTGAGGTAGGCAAGGCCGAAGCCCTTCAACGCTCCGTTCAAGAGAAGCCCCGCGCTGTTGAACACGAGCTGGCCCTCCACCCGCACATTGAGCTCCCGCCCGTTCTTCTCGAATTCCCAGGCATAGAGGCTGCCGCCGTGCGTGGGCAGGCGCAGATTGAGGCAATTATGCTGGGTCAGATCCTGCGGCGTCTTCGGGCGCTTGCGGCCAGCAAAGTAGGACGGAGAGCCGACGACGGCCATCCGGAGATCGGGGCTGACGCGCACGGCGATCATGTCCTTGGCGACAAGCTCGCCGGGACGGATGCCCGCATCGACCTGCTGCGCGACGATGTTGGTGAGCCCATAGTCGATGATGATCTCGACATGGATGTCGGGGTATTTCGGCAGGAGCTTTCCCAGCGCCGGCAGCAGGATTTCGCTGGCGGCATATTCCGTCGCGGTCAGCCGCACGGTTCCGGCAGGCTTTTCGCGAAACTCGCCGAGGGCAGCGAGATCGTTGTCCATCTCGGTGAACTTGGGGCCGATGCTCTGGAACAGCCGCTCGCCGGCCTGCGTCGGCGTGACGCTCCGCGTCGTTCGATTGAGCAGCCTGACACCCAGCCGCTCCTCCAGATTCCGGATGATCTGGCTCAGCGCGGACTGTGTCATGCCCAGCTTCGCCGCCGCGCGCGTGAAGTTGCGCTCCCGCGCCACGGCCAGGAAGGCAAGAAGGTCGCTCGCGTCGTCCCGATGCATTGATTAGTCACTCTAATAACTTCATTCGAAATCTATCACCTAATCAAGGCACGGCGAAGGTCCTAGGTTCGGAGCAGCCACCAGGAGCCCTGAATCAGCATGCCAGTGACAGCCATGCAGCCCGTCGCCTCGCTTCGCGTCACGGCGAATTTGCTGCCGATCATGGCGGTCGTCTTCGCAGCCTTCCTCGTCATCGGCATGGCGATGCCCGTGCTTCCGCTTCATGTGCACGACGGATTGGGGTTCGGCACGTTCGTGGTCGGCCTGGTCGCCGGCGGCCAGTTCGCGGCATCCCTGGTCTCGCGGCCATGGGCCGGCCACGTCTCGGACAGGAGCGGGGCGAAGCGCGGTGTCATCGCCGGCCTCATCGCGGCCGCGGCGTCCGGGCTGTTCTACCTGCTCTCGCTCGGCTTCACCGAGGCTCCACTGGCCTCGGTGACCATTCTGCTGCTGGGCCGCGGCCTGCTCGGCGCCGCCGAGAGCTTCATCATCACGGCCGCGGTCAGCTGGGGGCTGGTCCTCGTCGAGAGCGGCAACACCGGCAAGGTCATCGCCTGGGTCGGTTCGGCGATGTTCGCCGCCTTCGCTATCGGCGCCCCAGCAGGCTCAGCGCTTTACGCCACCTACGGCTTTGCCGCGATCGCGCTCGCGACGACGGCAGCGCCGCTGCTGGCTCTGCTGTTCGTGATGCAGCTTCCCGCGGTGGCGCCGGTGCAGCAAGTGCGCCTGTCGTTCGCCAAAGTGCTCGGCGCGGTATGGGTGCCGGGCCTCGGATCGGCCCTCGGCAGCGTCGGCTTCGGCGCGGTGACGACGTTCGTCGCCTTGCTGTTTGCCAGCCGCGGATGGGCCAATGGATGGCTTGCTTACACGGCCTATGCCCTCGCCTTCATCCTGGCGCGCGTCTTGTTCAGTCATCTGGCCGATGCGATCGGCGGCGCCAGGGTTGCGCTTCTCTGTGCCCTGGTCGAAGCCGCCGGGCAGGCCCTGATCTGGCTTGCGGCACGACCCGAGATGGCGCTGGCCGGTGCCGCGCTCACCGGATTCGGCTTTTCGCTGATCTATCCCGGCTTCGGCGTCGAGGCCGTGCGCCGCGTCCCCGTGCAGAACCGCGGCCTGGCCATGGGCGCCTACACCGCCTTTCTCGACATGGCCCAGGGGATCGCGAGCCCGACGCTTGGATTGATCGCCACCGGAGCAAGGCTGAACGTTTTGTTTTTCGCCAGCGCCGTCGCCGTGCTCTGCGCCGCGCTGGTCGCCTGGTGGCTGCTGGCGCACCCGTTCACCGTCGAAGGACATCCGCAATGAGAACGCTCGCAACCACCTTGTTGTCATTCTGGCTCATCGCCGGCGGCCCGGTCGCCGCGGACACGGCAGCCGTCAAAGGAGCAAATCCCATGTCGACATCGGAAGTCATCCGCGCCGTTGCGCCGGCGCTCGAAGCCTACGCGCAAAAGTTCGTCATCGGCGATCTCTGGAAGCGTCCCGGTCTTTCGCCGCGAGACCGCAGCATCGTCACGGTCGCGGCGCTGATCGCGCGCAACCAGACCGTGGAGCTGCCCGACTATTTCGCACGCGCGCTCGACAACGGGGTGAAGCCGGCGGAGATATCGGAGATCATCACGCACCTCGCCTTCTACACCGGCTGGGCGAACGCGGTGGATGCGATCCCGGCGGCGCGCGACGTCTTCAAGAGCCGCAACATCGGGGCTGATCAGCTGCCGCCGGCCTCTGGGCCGCAACTGCCGCTCGACGAAGCCGCGGAGAAGCAGCGGGCGACCCGCGTCGGCGAGCAGTTCGGGCAGATCACGCCAAGCCTCGTCCGGTACACGACCGACGTGCTGTTCCGCGATCTCTGGCTGAGGCCGGCGCTGGCGCCACGCGACCGCAGCCTGGTCACGGTGAGCGCGCTCATCGCGACCGGTCAGGTCGCGCAGGTCACCTATCATTTGAACCGCGCGATGGATAACGGGTTGACGCGGGAGGAAGCCGGCGAGGTGCTCGGCCATCTCGCCTTCTATGCCGGCTGGCCCAACGCATTCTCCGCGGCGCCGGTGATCAAGGACGTCGTCGAAAAGCGGCCGCGCTGAGCGGAGACGTGCCGTGATCAGGCGCAGGGACGTGCTCATTGGCGGCAGCACCGCCGTTATCATCGGAATTCGCCGCGCGCAGGCGCGCGCGTCGGACGCACAGGAGACGCACATGACCATGGACTTGGACATCGACATCAAGCGAAACGGATCGCGCCCGTCCCAGAAGGGACCGCAGGACTGGTTCACCGGCACGGTACGCATCGACCCGCTATTCCAGGCCCCTGATCCGGCTCGGGTGGGCGCGGGCCAGGTCACGTTCGAGCCGGGTGCCCGCACCGCCTGGCACACGCATCCGCTCGGACAGACGCTCATCGTCACCGCGGGACTGGGTTGGGTTCAGCGCGAAGGCGGAACCATCGAGGAGATCCGGCCGGGCGACGTCGTCTGGTTTCCGCCGGGACTGAAGCATTGGCATGGCGCCTCGCCGACGACGGCGATGACCCATATTGCCATCCAGGAATCCTCCGGCGGCAAGAACGTCGACTGGATGGAGAAAGTGAGCGACGAACAATATCGGAAGTGATGGCGGGCGCTGTAGAGTGCGTCCTGAAACATCCGGAGAAGCAGCGCATGGCGATCATCTTCATCACCGGCAGCACGGACGGCCTCGGCCGGGCAGCGGCGCAATCGCTCGTCGATCAAGGTCACCGCGTGGTGCTGCACGCGCGGTCGGCGGATCGCGCCGCCGATATCGGCGCGTTCGCGTCGCGTTGCGCCGGGATCGTGGTCGGCGATCTCCGCAGTGCCGCAGATGCAAGAAGCATCGCCGACCAAGTCAACGCGATCGGTCGCATGGACGCGATCATCCACAACGCCGGCGTCTACACACGGCCTAGCCGTGGCGCGACGCCGGAAGGCCATGCCGAAACCCTGGCGATCAACACGCTTGCGCCGTACATGCTGACGGCCCTGATCGAGCGGCCCGACCGATTGGTGTATCTCAGCAGCGGATTGCACCGCGGTGGAGAGGGCTCGCTCGACGACCTCGATTGGACACAGCGGGCCTGGGATTCGGCCAAGGCCTATGCCGAGAGCAAGCTGCACGTTGTCGCGCTGGCGTTCGGTCTGGCACGACGCTGGCCCAAAGTCCTGAGCAACGCCGTCGATCCCGGATGGGTACGCACCAAGATGGGCGGCTCGGGCGCCGCGGTCGATCTCCACACCGGACAACAGACGCAAGCCTGGCTCGCGGTGAGCGAGGAGCCCGCCGCTCTGGTCAGCGGGCGCTACTGGCATCATCTCCGGCGGGAGGAGCCGGCCGGTGAGGCGACCGATCCGGATTTTCAGGACGCACTCATCGAAAGATTGGGCAGGCTGACCGGAGTTCCGCTTCCGCAGGCCTAAAGAGCGATGCGATTTGGATGAATCATCGTCGCGCTTTGGGTTGACGTTTGCGCATGATCTTTCCGGAAAACCGCTTCGCACTTTTCCGGATCATGCTTGAGGCAGACCAATACGGGCTCGCCCTACCCGATCGACAGGATCTCGATCTCCTGCGCGCCCGTCCCTACGACGTCACCCACCGCCTTCCCCATCAGCGACCGCGCGACCGGCGCGACGAACGAGATCGTCCCCGCCTTAGGGTCGGCTTCGTCCTCGCCGACGATGCGGTAGGTTTGCACGCGGCCGTCGCTGCGGCTGAAGGTCACGGTGCTGCCGAAGGCGACTGTTTCGGTCGAGGTCGGATCGGGAACGAGCTGCGCCGTGCGCAGCCGTTCGGTGAGATAGCGGGCGTCGCGCAACGGCACCGCCGACTGCCGGCGCTTTTCGTTGACGTCCTCAATGGCCTGCGCGGCCTCATAGGCCTCGCGGGCTTGCTGAAGCTGCGTCTGCAACGCCTGCAGCCCTGCTTCCGTCACGAGGTTGGGATGCGGCGAGATCGGGCGATCCGGCAACAGCGTCTCGGACGCGGTTTCGGCGCTTTCTTCCTTGGTAAAGGCGACGCTCAATTCAAAGATCCTGTCGAACTGTCCGGAGTGGCGGCGCCGCGCGCCGCCGATTGCCCTGGACTATATCTCAAGTTCGACGAAACGACGGAGCTTGAAGACGAGATCAGGCATGGCCTGGCGGAACCGCGTCGCGTTCTGGAAATTGGTCGAGAACGGCGCGAAGGTGATCATGGCGTTCCAGTGCCTGTAACCGTAGACCGTGACCGAGGCCCCGGTCGCCGGGAAATTCTCCAGCTTGCGCAGCTCGCCAAGCACGAGATCGGCGATCGCTTCTGCCGGCAACAACTGCTTGCCATCCCGCGTCGTGACGATTTTCGCAGCCGGCTCGACCGGTTCCACGGCGGCCGGCGCAGCGTTGGCCGCATCCTCCTGCCCGGTCGACGTCGCCTCAGGGACGGGCGCCGCGACGGCGTCCGCTCCGTTCGACGGCACGGTCGGCGGGCCCTCGGTGAGCGGCGGCGGTGCAACACTGTCTGCGCGCTTGTTGCCTCCAAGGATGCTGCTGATCATGGCCACAAGGCCAGCATCCTTCACGTCGTCACTCATCACTCCCCCCGGGATTCGGCCTACTCTAGCACTGCGCTCGCAGACCGCCACCGAGGATGTGGGGCCGGAGTTCGCCGGGCAGAGGCGGTTGGTAGCAGGCCGTTCGTCGAAGCGCCGGTGCTTCGAGCGCACAGGCGGCGCGAAGCTGAGCATCCCGCGCCGCCATGCGATCCGTCACTGCTTAGCGAACGGAATATATTGCTGGTACTGCTTGGGCACCGAACTGCGATAGCGCGCGGGCACGGTGCCGGTGTCGACGGAGCGATCGATTTCCTGCTGCCGCGTCATCTTCTTCTTCGCCGGCTTCTTCGACGCACTCTTCTTGGAGTCGGTCGGCTGGCTGGGGCTGTCGGTGGTCGCGGCCGGCGCCGCCGTCGTTTCCGGCGCAGCGGTTGTCGCCGCAGGCGCAGCTGTTCCGCCGGCGGCCGGCGCGCTTTGGGCCAGGGCTTGGGTCAAGACAGGCGGCGTTTGCGTCATGAGCGCCAGTGCTGCCACCGCAGCCAGCAAATATGATTTCTGCATGAGAACCTCCAAATGCCTTGATCCGAACGAGGCAAGCCTAGTCCCACCGGATCGAGGCGTGCAAGTTCGCTGAGGATAGGTCGGAACCCGTGTGCGAACTGTGGCCGAGATCACAGTGCAAGGCGCCGGCTGCGTCACGATGGTCCTCGCTTCGAACGCATCCGGCGCCGGAGAGACCAACACAGCATGACCCCGCGTCAGACAAGCCACGGGAACGACAAGGCTCGGCCGTTCCACCTACCATGAAGGAGATTGAAATGCGTCGCACCATCCTCACGCTTGCATCGTTCGCAACGCTGATCGCCGCGTCGTTGTCGGCGGCCCCGGCCCAGGCCGGAAGCGACAGATACTGCCTGCAAGGCCGCAACTGGGGTTATCCCGGCAACTGCCAGTTCGCCAGCTACCAGCAATGTGCGGCGACGGCCTCCGGCACATCGGCCTATTGCGGCATCAACCCGCGCTACGCCTACTCGCAGCCCTACGCCTACTGACCACGTCGCGGCGTGCGCGGCGATCGCGCACGCCGCACGTCTCTATGCGCGAGCTCCAAGGCCGATCTCCTCGAGCCGCGCCGCGAACCAGCGCGACAGCGGGTCCTCGACGGCGCCGCTGACATAGACCTCCGACATCGTCACCTGGTCCTTGTCCAGCACCAGCAGCAGGCCGACCCAGTAGGGAAACCAGACGTGGACGTCGGTCAGCGCCCTCAGCTTGTGCTGGTCGTGCTCAAGCGGGGTGTGATTGCTCGCCTTGCGGATCTCCACGCTGAGCAGATTGTTCGGGATCTCGCGCTGATGCACGACGACATCAGGGTAGATCGACTTGCCGAGATGGTCGTCGGTCGAGATGATGGTGCCGTGCGGCAGATGCAACGTGCGCTCGCCGAGCCGGTCATAGTTGCAGTCGACCGACCAGCCGGAGAACTGCTTTTCCAGATGCACGGCGAAGCGGTGCGTGACCGCGCGTTCGCCGATGTCCTTCTCGAACAGGAAGCCTTCGTGGGCGTAGAAGTCCCGCAGCGCCGCGATTACCTTGTTCAGCTCGGTCTGCATCGTGCCTCCGGGCCCATCTCGCGCACCTGGTTCGGTGTCGTCCCGGCGAACGCCGGGACCCATACCGCGAGGTCTATCGAGTGTACACGGCGCACGTTCCGAACTCCGAGTCTTCGCCAAACCTCTCCCTGGGGTTATGGGTCCCGGCGTTCGCCGGGACGACGTGGGGAGAGAGCTTGTTCAATCAACCCCTACATCTGGACTTCGATCAGCCGTGGCCCCGGCTCGGCGACGGCTTCGGCCAGCGCCTTGTTGAACTCGTCGGCATTGGTGACGGCACGGCCGGGCACGCCCATGCCCTTGGCCAGCGCCACGAAATCCAGCGTGGGCCGGTCGAGGCGGAGCATGTCGTTGGCGCGCTGGCCGGGCTCGCCGGCGCCGACATTGTCGAACTCGCCGCGCAGGATCTGGTAGATCCGGTTGGCGAACACGATGGTGACGATATCAAGGTTCTCGCGCGCCTGGGTCCACAGCGACTGGATCGTGTACATCGCGCTGCCGTCGCCGACCATGGTGATGACCTTGCGGTCCGGGCAGGCGATCGCAGCGCCGATCGAGAGCGGCGTCGAGAAGCCGATCGAGCCGCCCATGTTCTGCAGCCAGTCGTGCGGCGCGGCAGCGGCCGTCGGCGGGAAGAAGCCGCGGCCTGTGGTGAGGGATTCGTCGACCATGATCGCGTTCTCGGGGATCGCACAGGCGATCGCCTGCGCGATCGAGGCGAAGGTGAGCTCGCCGGTCGGCCTGATCAGCTCCTGCACGGCCTGCGGCTTGACGTCCTTGGCGCTGGCCTTCACCGCACCCGCAAGCGCCTCGAGCGCTGCGACCGAGTTCTCGCCCCAGGAGGTCATGCGATGGACGTCGCAGCCCTCAGGCTTGAGCATGCTCGGCTTGTTCGGATAGGCGAAGAACGCCACGGGATCGTCAGACTCGACCAGCACGATGTGACGGAACTTGGCCAGCATCGGCAGCGCGTTCTCGATCACGTAATGGATGCGGTCGATCGAGTAGCGGCCGCGGCCGCGCGCCATCTTGGGGCGGAAGGTCGGGCCCATCACGGTGCAGCCGGTCTTGGAGGCGATGCGCTCGGCCAGAGCCAGGCCCTGCTCGCTGAGGGCGCTGCCGGTCATCAGCAGCAGCGTGCCCTCGCCGTCACCGTGCAGGATCTTCGCGGCCCGCTCGACCGCCTGCGGCGAATAGCTCGCGCGCTGCTGCTCGGCCGGAACCTCGGCGATGCCGTCGGCCTCGTTCCAGGCGGTGTCGGCGGGCAGGATCAGGGTCGCGATCTGACCCGGCGCGCTCTTGGCGGCGGCGATCGCGGCGGCGCCGTCGGCGGCCACCGATTTGGAGTTCGGCGAGGTCCGGACCCAGGACGACATCGGCCGGGCCAACCCCTCGATGTCGGAGGTCAGCGGCGCGTTGTAGTCGATGTGATAGACGGCATGCTGACCGACGATGTTGACGATGCCGGAATTGGCCTTCTTGGCGTTGTGCAGGTTGGCAAGACCGTTGGCGAGGCCGGGGCCGAGATGCAGCAGAGTCGAGGCCGGCGTACCCTTCATGCGATAGTAGCCGTCGGCCGCGCCCGTCACCACGCCCTCGAACAGGCCGAGCACGCAGCGCATGCCGGGGACCCGGTCGAGCGCTGCGACAAAATGCATCTCGGAGGTTCCCGGGTTGGAGAAGCAAATGTCCACCCCGCCCTTGACCATCGTCCGCACCAGGCTTTCCGCACCGTTCATTCTTCTTGCTCCCGCAACCGCCGATTTCGAGTGAGGTATCCGACCAATCATTGTTCGCAGGCCCCGTCAAAGCAATAGGGGCCATCGCGGCCCTGCCCCGCGCGAGGATGCGCTGGCTTGGATAACGCTTTTCGTCAAATTGGCGCGGTTGCGGATCTGGTGACGTCAATCGTTAAGCATGGCATCCCTCACGGGGCCGTGGCTTGCGAAAAGCCCGCAAATATGGCCTGTGGCCCTTGTTGAATCGATTTTTTGCTGGGGGAAACAATGATCCGGTTTTTTGCCGCGCCGATTGCCGCCATCGCACTGCTGTCGGCCATGGCGGGCGGCGCGTTCGCCGAAGAGTTCGACTCGCGCGACATCATGGGCGGCGGACCGAACTTCTTCCGTTCCGGCGCCAATCCGATCCCCCGCACCACCGTCATGTATAACGGCAATTACGCCCCCGGCACGATCGTGGTGAACACGAGCGAGCGGCGGCTGTATCTGGTGCTGCAGAACGGCCAGGCGCTGCGCTACGGCATCGGCGTCGGCCGCGACGGCTTCCGCTGGGGCGGGGTCCACAGGATCACCGCCAAGAAGGAATGGCCGGACTGGACGCCGCCGTCGCAGATGCTGGCCCGCCGGCCGGACCTGCCGCGCCACATGAAGGGCGGCGTCGAGAATCCGCTCGGCGCGCGCGCGATGTATCTGGGCTCGACGCTCTACCGCATCCACGGCTCCAACGAGCCGGAGACGATCGGCCAGGCGGTCTCCTCGGGCTGCTTCCGCATGACCAATGACGACGTCAGCGATCTCTACGGCCGCGTCTCGGTCGGTACCACGGTGGTGGTGCTGAACAACTGACGCACGCTTCCGTAGGGTGGGCAAAGCCGGAGGCATGCCCACCACTGACTGCGGTTGCGGCGCGATGGTGGGCACGGCGCTTTCGCGCCTTTGCCCACCCTACGACACTGTAACTCTCTTGCTACAGACAATGCCGGGAACCCGCAGGCCGCGTGAATCTGCGGCCTTGTGCGCGCGACGTGAATACGGCAGCGTCGCACGACGATGAGCGCACTCAATCCGTCCTCGGCTGCCCTTCGCATCGCCCTGCTGGCGCTCGCCGCGCTCACATGCGCGCCCGATCCCGCGACCACGGCGGTGGCGGGCGAGTTGCCCGCGGTCTCCTCGCGCCAGCGCTCCGAGAAGAAGAATTTTACCGACGGAGAGATCGTCGAGGGCTTCCTGAAGACGGCGTTCGGCGCCGAATATCACCTCGCCGGCCGCGTCGACCGCATTCGCAAATTCGACGGACCGGTGCGCGTGTACGCCGAGAGCGACCGCGCCGACCGCAAGACGCAGCTCGCCAAGGTCGTGGCCGACATCGCCCATCGCGTGCAGCATCTCGATATCGCCATGATCGCGACCGCCGAAGCGGCCAATGTGCGGGTGAAGCTGGTGCGCGACCGCGACCTCTTCCGCACCATCTCCAGCTTCTACGGCGCCGAGAAGGCGCGCGAGATCCGCACCTCGCTCGACCCGCAATGCCTGTCCGGCTTCCGCAAGAACGACAATTTCGAGATCGAGCATTCCGACGTCATCCTCACCGTCGACAACGGCGATTTCGTCTTTCTCGACTGCGCCTATGAGGAGCTGCTGCAATCGCTCGGGCCCATCAACGACACCGCGAGCGTGCCGTGGACGATGTTCAACGACAACGTCTCGATGGGCTATTTCGACGTCTACGACCAGTACATCCTCAATCTGCTGTACGATCCCCGCATCAAGCCCGGCATGACCGTGGCCGAGGTCAAGGCGGTGCTGCCCGCCGTGCTCGCCGACGTGCGCGGCTGGGTCAAGCAGGTGAATGATCTGAAGGAGTGAAGGCGCTTGCTCGCTGCACCCTCTCCCCTGTGGGAGAGGGTGGCTCGCCGCATAGCGGCGAGACGGGTGAGGGGTCTCTCTCCGCAAGTTCAATTTCATTGAGTGGAGAGAGACTCCTCATCCGGCGCTTCGCGCCACCTTCTCCCACAAGGGGAGAAGGAAAAGCACGTGCGATCGCGGCGGCTTATCGCTTCAGCCTCACACCTTGCTTGCCTTCGACATCAGGAACTGCTGGCGCATCACATTGTGGCCGGGGTCGAAATATTCCGAGATCAGCGCCTCGAATTCGGCTCGGAAGCTCTTGAGCTTGTCCGGCTCGTCCTTGTATTGGGCGACGAGCTTGATCAAAGGCCCGATCGTCGTTTCCATGGTGCGGCGGAAATGCTGCGGGCTGAGGGCGGACGGTGTCATCATGTCCATCTCGAAGGAGAGGTCCTTCGCTTTCCCCGCGAGACGCTCGGCGACGATCTTCGGATCGCCCCACAACACCGGCGATGCCACGCCCTCGGGCGGCGGCAGATGGCGGCCGATCAGCGCGAACATTCGCCCGACATACAGATGCGGCGGCCAGGTGGAGAAGGCGATGGTGCCGCCGGGCTTCAGCACGCGCAGCATCTCGCCGATCGCGACGTCCGGGCGCGGCGCGAACATGTGGCCGAACTGGCTGAGCACCACGTCGAACTCGTTGTCGCCATAGGGCAGGCTTTCGGCATCGCCGTCCTTGAAGTCGACATCGAGGTTCATCAATTGCGCATGCTCGCGGGCGCGTTCGATCAGGACCGGCGACAGATCGAGACCCCTGACCTTCGCACCGCGGCGCGCCGCCGTGATCGCGACAACGCCGGTGCCGCATCCGACGTCGAGCAGGCGTTGGCCGGCGGCAACGCCGGCAAAACCGACGAGCTTGGCGGCGGTCGGTATCGTGAAAACTTCCATCGGCGTGAACAGCGACCAGGCTTCCTTCTGGACTGCCTTGAAACCTGCAAACGGATCCTGCGCGGTCATGGAACTCTCCCCTTTGCGCGAGCTGGATCTTCATGAGGCTGGCGACGGGCGCCGAAGGTTCAACGCGGCCGCATGGCTCCGCGGCAACGCGGATGCCCGGGCCTTCTGCAACGCCCTCGTCCCGCGGCGGCCGCGCCGCAACACGGCCCAACAGATCGGACCCTACTGGACGAGATCGGCGACGGTGGTTGCGGCCTTCAGGCCGGTGCCGGTGAGGACGGCGACCGTGGTGTCGGTCGCCTTGATGGCGCCGGTGGCGGAGAGTTTGTCCAGCGCCGCAGCCGCGCTGGCGCTGGTCGGCTCGGCGAACAGGCCCTGCCGCGCAAGACGGCGGAGGGCGGCGACGATCTCGTCCTCGGTGAGCGCGACGGTGCCGCCGCCGCTCTCGCGCAAGGCCGCGATGATCTCGCGCAGGCGCAGCGGGTGCTTGATGGCGGTGCCTTCGGCGATGGTCTTGTTCACCTCGCGCGCGACAGGCGTATCGACGCCGGCCTGAAAGCTCGCATCGATCGGCGAACAGTTGAGTGGCTGCGCCGCGAACAGCCGCGGCAGCTTCGCGATCTGGCCGGCCCTCAACAGCTCGCGGAAGCCGAAGGCGCACCCGAGAAGAGAGCTGCCGGCGCCAACGGGGACGATGATGTTATCGGGGGCGCGGAAGCCGAGATCTTCCCAGATTTCATAGGCGAGCGACTTGGTGCCTTCGAGGAAGAACGGCTGCCAATTGTGGCTGGCATAGAAGGTCTGTTGCGACTGGCGGATCGCCTCGGCCTCTGACTCCTCGCGCGGGCCCTCGACGAGCTGCACCTCGGCGCCGTAGGCGCGCACCTGCGCGATCTTCGCCGGCGAGGTCGAGGCCGGCGCTAAGATCTTCACGCGCATGGCGCCGGCGGCGCCCAGCCCCGCCATCGACGAGCCGCCATTGCCGGAAGAGTCTTCCAAGATGGCGTCGACGCCGATCTGGCGCAGGAAGGACAGCATCACGGCCGAGCCGCGGTCCTTGAAGCTGCCGGTCGGGTTGAACCATTCGAGCTTGAACAACGGCCGCAAATCGCCCCAGCCCTGCTCCACCAGCGGCGTGCAGCCTTCGCCGAGCGTGATCGGAGTCTTGATCTCGACCGGCAGCGCCGCGCGGTAGCGCCAGAGCGAGCGCGTGCGGCCGTCGATGTCCTCACGCGAGATCCCCGCGCCCGGCGTCACCAGAAGCGGCGTGCGCTCGTCCGAGCACCAGCGCGGCTGGTCGAGCGCATAGAGCTTTCCGTTGCGGGGGTCGATGTAGCTGGCGGGCATGGGGGTCTCCGGGGCGGTCAACCGATCCAGTCGATATGTCTGAATATATGGGCTTTATCCAGTCACGCGTTTGCAAGGGTGTGGACGCAGCCCGATTTGTGCACGATACGCCGTCTCCTTGCAGGGAGCGCGGACAGGCGATGGCAGTTCGATGGACCAAAGGTTACAGTCAGCGCGAGCTCGACCGTGCGCAGATTCAACCTGGTCGCACGATATGGCCATAGCCTGGAAGAGCTCGAGAAGAAATCGGATCGCTAGCCATGCTTCGTCTTGACCACATCACCGTCGCCGCGAACGACCTTGCCGAGGGCGTTGCCTATGTCGAGACCGCGCTCGGCATTGCGCCGCCGGCCGGCGGCGCGCATCCGCTGATGGGCACGCACAATCATCTGCTGCGACTGAGCGAGACAGCGTTCCTCGAAGTCATCGCGCCGAACCCGTCGGCTCCCGCGCCCACCCGGCCGCGCTGGTTCGCGCTGGACGATGCACGGACGCGCGCGGCGCTCGCGGTTTCGCCGCGGCTCATGACCTGGGTCGTGAGCACGTCCGACATCACGTCCGCGCTCGCGACGATCCCGCATGTCGCAAAACCAGCCATCACGGTGACGCGCGGCCATCTCGAATGGCTGATCTCCGTCCCGCCCGACGGCTCGATGCCGTTCGACGGCGCGTTTCCGACCGTGATCGAGTGGCCGGCCGGACCGCATCCAGCGTCGCGCATGGCCGATCTCGGCTGCTCCCTGGTGGAATTCGAGATACGGCACCCCGAGGCGGACACGATCGCCGCGTCGCTGGCGGGCTTTCTGGACGATCCGCGCATCCGCTTCAGTCACGATTCCGCGCCCTCGTTTCGCGCGGTGATCCGGACGCCGGGAGGCGACCGGCAGCTGGTCTAGCCGGCCTCGCCGGCCGGTGGCCCCTTCAAAAACACAAATAACTACATAGATATAGCCTGTATACCGGTGCCGTGCGCCATTCAGCTGGGCATGGCAATGGCTGGTGACCGGCATCGGCAGCGGAGGCCCTGCGCGCGCAGCACGATTAACTTGTCTGTCGCGTCTTGCCGCTACAATATGTTGGATTGAGCTTGCGTCGCCGATGTTCCGCGTCGGCAACGCGACCGAGCCAGGCCCGTCCGAGCGGCGGGCCGTTGGCTTTTTGGGAGTTTGGTCATGAGCCGCGCGAACCGTACCGACCACATCCGCCTGACTTCGCATCCGGAGCCGGGCCGGAAGTCCGCCTTCCCGATCCACTGGGGCGCCGCTGACGCGCGCGCCCGCGGGCCGATCATCGGCACGGTCTCGCGCGCCGGGGATCGCAACGTGATCGGCAGCCATGGCGGGTCCTACGCGATGTACCGTGCGCTCGCGGTGTCCGCCGGCGCGCTCGATCCGATTCGCAGGCCCGACCTCACCAATACGTTTCCGGCGGCGACCATCGGACCGTTCGAGCAATGGCGCGATCCCGCAAAAATCGTCGCGCTCGATCCCTGGGGGCATCTGGTCGCGGAGAATTTCGGCAAGGAGATCGCAGAAGGCTCCGACATCCGCCCGAGCATCGCCGTGACGCGAGCGCGGCTCGACCTGCCGGAGATCCGCGAGGCGCTGGCCGCAAAACGGCTACGCGCCGACGGCGAGGTCGTACATGCCAATGGCAGCGTCTCCGTCGTGAAAATCGCGATCGATCCGGTCTGGTACCTGCCGGGGCTTGCGGCGCGCTTCGGCACCGCTGAGACCGAGCTGCGGCGCACGCTGTTCGAGCAGACCGCCGGCATGTTCCCCGAGCTGGTGACGCGGCCGGACATGAAGGTGTTTTTGCCGCCGATCGGCGGTACCACCGTCTACATGTTCGGCGATGTGACGAAACTGCCGGACCATCGCACCAAGATCACCTGCCGCGTGCATGACGAGTGCAACGGGTCCGATGTGTTCGGCTCCGACATCTGCACCTGCCGTCCGTATCTCATCCACGGCATCGAGGAATCCGCGCGCGGCGCGCAGGAAGGCGGGCTCGGGCTCGTCGTCTACAATCGCAAGGAAGGCCGCGCGCTCGGCGAGGTCACCAAATTCCTGGTCTACAACGCGCGCAAGCGCCAGGAGGACGGCGATGCGGCCGCCGCCTATTTCGAGCGCACCGAATGCGTCGCCGGCGTGCAGGATGCCCGCTTCCAGCAATTGATGCCGGATACGATCCACTGGCTCGGCCTGAAGCGCATCGACCGCTTCCTGTCGATGAGCGACATGAAATACGACGCGCTGACCTCGCAGGGCATCGACATCGTCGAGCGCGTGCCGATCCCGCCGGAGCTGATTCCCGCCGACGCCTATGTCGAGATCGCCGCGAAGAAAGCCGCCGGCTATTACTCGACCGACATCGCGCCCGAGAAGGACGTGGACGGCGTGGTCGGGCGTTCGCTGGAAAAATACTGATCGCGCGATGCCGGAGGCTTTGGAATTGCAAGCACGCTCGCTGCTCACCGCAGATGCGGTGCGCGCGCGGGCCGCGCAGATGCTGGAGATCGGCCTTGCCGGCGGCCTCCGCCACTTCACGATCGATCTCGACCGGATGGATGGTGTCGCGGAGGCCGTGCTCGCGGTGACCCGCAAAGCCTATCCGGCGCTGGACATTCCATTCCATGCGCGCTGGCGGCATTTTGTGCTTGGCGGCGTCGACCGCTGGGCGAAGCTTGCCGACGCGGCTTCGTGGCCGGACCGCGCCGCGCGGGCGCGCGCGGAGTTCGACCTTGCCATCGTCAGCGTGCTGCTCGATGCCGGCGCGGGCGCCGCGTGGCGCTATCGCGACGCAGTGACGGGACAAGGCATCGGCCGGTCCGAGGGGCTTGCGATCGCGAGCCTCGACATGTTCGCGAGCGGTCTTTTTTCGCGCGACGCCGGCTCGCCATTCAGGGCCGATGCGAACGTGCTCGCGCAGCTGCCGCTCGCCGCACTCACCTCCGCTTTTCAGGTCAGCGACACCAATGCGCTGCTCGGGCTCGAGGGGCGCACGGATCTGTTGCGGCGTCTGGGCAAGCTGGTCGCGGAGCGCGCCGAGATTTTCGGCCTGCAAGATACACCGCGGCCGGGCGGGCTGTTTGATCACATCGCGGCGCAGGCGAAGGGCGGCGCCATTGCCGCACCGGCGATCCTGTCGGCGGTGCTGAACCAGCTCGGACCGATCTGGCCGTCGCGGCTGGAGCTTGCAAAGATTCCGCTCGGCGATTGCTGGCGCCATCCAGCGCTTAGGGCGGATGATGCGACCGCGGGCCTCGTGCCGCTGCACAAGCTGTCGCAATGGCTGAGTTATTCCCTGATCGAACCGCTGCAGCGCGCTGGCCTCGACGTCACCGACATCGACGGCCTCACGGGGCTTGCGGAATACCGCAACGGCGGACTGTTCGTCGACTACGAGGTGCTGCGCCTGCGCGACGCCGCGGATGCCGCGCGCGCGCATGCGGTGGACTCGCTGCTTGTCGTGGAATGGCGTGCGCTGACGGTCGCGCTGCTGGACCAGCTTGCCGAGCTGGTTCGCGCCAAGCTCGGCCGCACGCCCGAGACATTGCCGCTCGCCAGCATTCTGGAAGGCGGCACCTGGGCCGCCGGCCGCGCCATTGCGTTTGCGCGCCGGCCCGACAGTTCGCCGCCGCTGAAGGTGATCAGCGACGGCACGGTTTTCTAAACCCTCTCCCCTTGCGGGAGAGGGTGGCTTCGCAAAAGCGAAGCCGGGTGAGGGGTCTCTCTCCGCGGGGGTCTCTCAATTGGAATACGCGGAAAGATACCCCTCATCCGGCGCTTCGCGCCACCTTCTCCCACAAGGGGAGAAGGGAAGAAGAAGAGCATCCCATCATGGAAGGCGTCACGATCGTCGATCATCCGCTGGTGCAGCACAAGCTGACGCTGGTGCGGGACAAATCGATCTCCACAAAGTCATTCCGCGAGCTGATCAAGGAGATCGGCATGCTGCTTTGCTACGAGGTGACGCGCGATTTGCCGCTCGCGGATACCGTGATCGAGACGCCGCTGGCGACGATGCACTCGGCCAAGATCGCCGGCAAGAAGCTGGTGTTCGTGCCGATGCTGCGCGCCGGCACCACCTTCGTCGACGGCATGATGGACCTGGTGCCGACTGCGCGCGTCGCCCATATCGGGCTCTACCGCGAGCCGCACAGCTTTGCGGCGGTGGAGTATTTCTTCAAATCGCCGTCCGACCTCGGCGAGCGCCTGGCAATCGTGGTGACCCCGGTGGTCGCCACCGCCAACACGGCCGTCGCCGCCATCGACCGCCTGAAGGAGCGCGGCGCCAGGGACATCCGCCTCGCCTGCCTGATCGCCGCGCCGGAAGGACTCGAACGGCTGCGCGGCTTGCATCCGGACGTGCCGATCTGGACCGCGGCGGTGGACGAAGGTCTCGACGAGAACGGGTTCATCCTGCCGGGCCTCGGCGATGCCGGCGACCGCGCCTACGGGACGCGGTAGGCGCGCTCTAAAGCACCTCTCCCGCTTGCGGGAGAGGGAGCGCACCTCCGCCGTGGCAGCGATCAACCTTCAGATCTTCCCGCTGCCGCAAATTCCCTTCAGCGACTGCCATTCCTTGTCCGTCAGCAGCGGCGGGCCGCTAGCCGGGCGATCTTCCCTGGTCATGCGGGCGAGGCGGTCCTCGGTCAGGGGGTGGCTGGCGAGGATCGACGTGAGCGTGGAGCCGCCCTCCTTGCCGGTGATGCGGAACATCAGCTCGGCCGCAGGCTTCGGCGAGCGGCCGAGCTTGTGCATGATCTCGATCGCGAACGTATCGGCAGCAGTCTCGGCCTCGCGCGAATAGGAGGCTTCGACGACGGTGCGCGAGGCAAAGATCACGGCGGATGAGCCGGTGACGTCGCCGAACAACAGGCCGATCAGGAATGAGGTGCCGCCGTTGTAGATCAGGCCGCGCATGTTGTCGTAATGCTTGAGATGGCCGAGCTCGTGCGCGAGGATGCCGGCGAGCTCGTCGGGGTTCTGCGCCTTGTCGAGCAGGCCCCTCAGCACGTAGACCTTGCCGCCGGGCAGCGCGAACGCGTTCGGCACCGCGGTTGGCAGCACGCCCGCTGTCATGGAATCGTCGTCGAGGCCGGCGGCATCGCGCAGGCGGTTGACCAGCTTTGTGAACGCGGCCTTGCCCGCGGGGTCTTCGCAAACGCTGCGGCCGAAGATGGTCTTCACCTGGACTTCGGAGGCGTCACCGATGCGCCGCTCGATCGGTTTCGGCACCAGCGGTGCAAGCCGGTCGGCGGCGAGCGGCACGCCGAACAGCACGACGCAGACGATGGAGACGGTGGCAGCCACCGACCAGCCGACGATCTTTGCGACGCCACGGCGCGAGGTTCGGTGCTCGTCGAGATGGGCGCAGCGGACGGTCACGTCCGCCGCGAGTACAGCGTCGCGGATTTCCAGCCGCGCCAATGGCGGCGCGGCGATGCAGGCAAGACGCAGGATTCCCGGCGGACTGTCGGCGCGGCGAATGTCGGCATAGGACCAGCGAACCGGCGTTCCGCCCTCCTCGAGGATCTCTAGCGCATCAGCGAACGTCAGCGTCACCTGCCGCCGGCGGCTCGACATGCCGTCGAAGAAGATGGTCGGCTTGGCGGCCTGCGCCGGCGCCTCGGCAAATACGTCACTCACAGCTCAGAATCCCGCGACATCGAGCCCGTCGGCAAAACCTTCGCCGAGCGCACTGGCAAGTACGCCGCGCCCCTGCACATCCGACGCCGCGCCGATGTCGTGCACCTTGACGGTCTCCAACACCTTGGCCCAGAGATCACGCTGAAGATAGACCCGCATGACGATGTTGATCGCAAGCGCCAGCGCGAGATAGCCTGCTACCATCATCACCACCATCGGGATGCTCCTGGCGGCATTGTCGGAGCCGAACACCTGATCGGCCGGAACGCCGCTCAGCTGGACGACCAGCAAGGCGGAGCCGCCGAGATAGGCGGAGAATACCATCGAGAGCAGCGTCCACCAGCCGATCACCTTCCAGTACAGGCCGTAGAAGGCATCGTGCGGCAGGTCCGAGGACAGGCTGACGCCGCCGATGCGGATGCCGTCGAGCCACCAGCGCCATTCGCGCGCCTTGAACTCCGCATAGAAGAACGGCGCGAGCGGGAAGATCACCAACGCGATCGGGCTGAGCAGCCACAGCCACCAGCCGCGCTTGAAGAAGGTCCAGCCGTTGCCCTCGAAATCGCCGCGGAGATCGCCGTAATGGGTGTGCTGCATCTTGTAGCGTTCGAGCGCGGCCTCGCGCCAGGGCAGCGCCAGGCCGAGCGTCAGGAATACGAGCAAGCCCCACGCCATGGCGCGGAACGAATAGGCCCAGCCCGAGCCGTCCATCCAGAATCGGACGCCGCGCCAAACGGTGCGCGTCAACCGGTAACGTCGCGCGCGAAAAATCGCGAACTGGCCGAAGGCGTAGAAGCCGATGAACAGCGGCGTCGAGGCAAAACCCTGCCAGCGCTCGAACTCGATGCCGATCAGGAAGTAGGCGAGATAGATCGGCACCAGAATCGCGAGCGCGAACAGGAAGCCGACCAGCAGCTCCTTGGCACGGCCGGTATATTCGGCGGCATCGCCGTCGATCGCGGTGTTCGCCCACAGATGACGACGGATGTCGGTGACGAGCCAGAACCGGTAGAAGCCGAAGGTGACGAGCTCCAGCATGGCCCCCTTGGTGACCATTTTCCGGAACTCGGAGCGGTCACCGCTGAAATCGACCCGCGTGGGCGGCAGCGGCGGCGGTAAGGGCTCGGAGCCGATCGGGGTCCATTGCATGTCGTTCACGGCGGCAACCTCGGGATGCGGTCTTGATCGGGTCAAACTATAGATCAGAGCTTGGTCGGTCCCCAAGATGGCGGGGTTCGATTTACCTTGATTCCAGTCGGTTTCTGGCACGATTTCACGACAAATGGTGTGCGGCGGGTCACGTTGATCGAGATCCCGTCAGCGCAATCCGGGATCTTGCCCCAAGTGACGGCGGCCCCGGATTACGCGGAGCCTGTCATCGGGCGGCGCTTTGCGCCGACCCGTTGGCTCCATCCGGGCTACGCGCCCGGCCACGCCCAAAGGTTGGATGTGACAAAACTCTCCCTTGCTCCGGCGCAGACAACCGGCTGTAATTGCAAATCAAATACCGCAGCGCAGAATTCAACGAGAACGCGCGGTTCATGCCAGGGAGAGCGGTCATGCATGGGACCATGGAGAGCGCGGCAAAGCTCGACGCATTGCGCGAGCGCGCCAACTCACTGCCGCTGGAGCAGTACGATCCGGGCGACCCGGAATTGTTCAGGACCGATACGTTCTGGCCGTATTTCGATCGGCTGCGCCGGGAAGATCCCGTGCACTATTGCAAGGACTCGATGTTCGGGCCGTACTGGTCGGTGACGCGCTACAACGACATCATGGAGATCGAGACCAACCATTCGGTGTTCTCCTCGGCCTCCGCGCTCGGCGGCATCACCATCCGCGACATCGATCCGGACCTGCGCCGCGAGAGCTTCATCTCGATGGATCCGCCGCGCCATGCGGCGCAGCGCAAGACCGTGGCGCCGATGTTCACGCCGACGCATCTGGACAATCTCGCCCTCAACATCCGCAAGCGCTCGGCCGAGTGCCTGGACAACCTGCCCCGCGGCGAGGTGTTCGACTGGGTCGACCGCGTCTCGATCGAGCTCACCACGCAGATGCTCGCGGTGCTGTTCGACTTTCCCTGGGAGGACCGCCGCAAGCTGACGCGCTGGTCCGACATCGCCACCACCATCCCCGGCCCCGACGGCCTCGTCGCCACCGAAGACGAGCGTCAGGCCGAGCTGACCGAATGCGCCGGCTATTTCGCGCGGCTGTGGAAGGAGCGCATCGCGCAGCCGCCGAAGAGCGATCTGTTGTCGATGATGGCGCATGGCGCCGCGACGCGCGACATGGACGCCAAGAACTTCCTCGGCAATCTCGTGCTTTTGATCGTCGGCGGCAACGACACCACGCGCAACACCATGTCGGGCTCGCTGCTCGCGCTGAGCCAGCATCCGGAACAGTATCGCAAGCTGCGCGAGAACCCCGCACTGCTCGATAGTTTCGTCCCCGAAGTGATCCGCTGGCAGACGCCGCTGGCGCACATGCGGCGCACCGCGCTCACGGACTTCGAGTTCCGCGGCAAAGAGATCAAGAAAGGTGACAAGGTCGTGATGTGGTACGTCTCGGGTAACCGCGACGAGGAGGCGATCGAGAAACCCTACGACTTCATCATTGACCGCGCCCGCCCGCGCACGCATCTGTCCTTCGGCTTCGGCATCCACCGCTGCGTGGGATTGCGGCTTGCCGAACTCCAGCTCAAGATTATTTGGGAAGAAATCCTTAGGCGGTTCGACCATATTGATGTGGTCGGCGAACCCAAGCGGGTCTATTCGAGTTTCGTGAAGGGTCTGGAAGAGCTGCCGGTGAAGATCGCGGCGTGAAATGCGAACTATGCCACGACAATGCTGCGCCCCCTCTCCCGCTTGCGGGAGAGGGTTGGGGAGAGGGTATCTCCGCAACGGGACAATCCCCTAGAGGAGAAAACCCTCACCCGGCGCTACGCGCGACCTCTCCCGCAAGCGGGAGAGGTCCGAGAACCAATTGGAGCCACGACGATGAACATCCAAGCGCCGGTTAAAGTGGACAAGGCCGAACGCATGCGCAGGGCCCGCGAGGAGGCCTATGCGACGCCGTTGTCCCAATTCCACCCCGGCGCGCCCCGGCTGTTCCAGGACGACACGCTGTGGCCATGGTTCGAGCGACTGCGCAAGGAAGAGCCGGTGCATTACTGCACCAACGCGCCGATCGAACCGTACTGGTCGGTGGTGAAGTACAACGACATCATGCATGTCGACACCAATCACGGCATCTTCTCCTCGGACTCTACGCTCGGCGGCATCTCGATCCGCGACGTGCCGGAAGGCTACGACTATCCGAGCTTCATCGCGATGGACCAGCCCAGGCATTCGTCGCAGCGCAAGACGGTGTCGCCGATGTTCACGCCGACACATCTGGACGAGCTGGCAAAGCTGATCCGCCAGCGCTCGCAGACGGTGCTCGACAATCTGCCGCGCAACGAGACCTTCAATTTCGTCGAGCGCGTCTCGATCGAGCTGACGACGCAGATGCTGGCGACCCTGTTCGACTTCCCCTGGGAGGAGCGGCGCAAGCTGACGCGCTGGTCGGATGTTTCGACCGCGCTGCCCAAGAGCGGCATCGTCGCCTCCGCCGAGGAACGCCGCCGCGAGATGGACGAGTGCTACGCCTACATGTCCAAGCTGTGGAACGAGCGCGTCAACTCGGCGCCGCGCAACGATCTGCTGTCGCTGATGGCCCACAACGACGCCACGCGGCACATGGACCCCGACAACCTCATGGGCAATATCATCCTGCTCATCGTCGGCGGCAACGATACCACGCGCAACACCATGACCGGCTCGGTGCTGGCGCTGAACGAGAACCCGGAGCAATACGACAGGCTACGCGCCAATCCGGAGCTGATCGACTCCATGGTGCCCGAAGTGATCCGCTGGCAGACGCCGCTGGCGCATATGCGCCGCACCGCGTTGCAAGACACCGAGGTCGGCGGCAAGCACATCAGGAAGGGCGACCGCGTGGTGATGTGGTACGTCTCCGGCAACCGCGACGAGGAGATGTTCGACAAGCCGAACGATTTCATCATCGACCGTCCGCGCCCGCGCACCCATCTCTCCTTCGGCTTCGGCATCCACCGCTGCGTCGGCATGCGCCTCGCCGAGCTGCAGCTGCGCATCGTCTGGGAAGAGATGCTGAAGCGCTTCGACCGCATCGAGGTGGTCGGCGAGCCGAAGCGGATCTATTCGAGCTTCATCAAGGGATACGAGACGCTGCCGGTCAGAATTCCGGGGTAGGCTGCTAATCGACTGTCCTGGGGCAATCGATCTCCTCAATCTCCACTGTCATGCCCCGCGAAGGCGGGGCATCCAGTACGCCGCGGCTTCTCGATTCTAGCCGCGCGGCCTCTGGAATACTGGATTGCCCGCCTTCGCGGGCAATGACACCGAGTGTGAATAAAGAGCGCGCTCCGAACGCCCCTAGAGCTCGCACCGCAGCTATAAAATTTCGGCATGACAGTTCGCGCCAGATGCGAAGGCAAGGCGGCGCCTGACTGTTCTACGACGTCAGCGCATCTAACTCAATTTGATGTCCCAGACGCCTTCCTTGCGGCAGGCCGCGACTTCCTCGCGCAGCAGCGCCGTGACGGCGAGCGAAGCCGTCGAGACCGGGCGGTCGATCGGAGAAGCGAAAATGAGCTCGCGTGTCATCGGCTTGGATACCGGCGCGGTTTCCAGCCGCCCGTCCGCGACCTCGCCATGGACCGACGACGGCGGCAGCAGCGCGAAGCCGAGGCCCTCCCCGACCAGGCTCGTCAGCACGCGAAACGAATCCGCCTCGAGCTGGACGTCGAGCTTGATCTTGCGCTGGGCGGCCGCGTGCTCGATCAGCGCGCGGAGGCCGTGGGAATGACTGGGCAGCACCAAACGTTGCCGGAGCAGCCAGCCGATGTCGACGCTCTTCTTGCGCGCGAGGCCGCAGCCGCGCGGGCCGACCGCGACGATGTTGTCGCGGCCGAGACTCTGCACGTTGAGATGCAGATCGGCGGAGCGGCCGTAGAGGATGGCGAGATCCATCTCGCCGCGATGCAGCCATTCGACGAGATGGCCGCTGTAGCTCTCGACGATGCGCAGCGAGATGCCGGGGAATTTTTCGACGCAGCGCCGCGCAAAGCGTGCCGACAGCACGCAGCTCACGGTTGGAACGAGGCCAAGCACGACCTGGCCCGACAGCGGCCCCTTGGACGACTGGATGTCGTCGCGGATCTGGTCGATCTGCCGCACGATGCCGGAGGTGCGCGCCAGCAGCAGCCGGCCGGCTTCGGTCAACACCATGCCGCGGCCGTTGCGGGTGAAGAGTTCAGTTCGCAGCTCGTGTTCCAGCAGCTTGATCTGCCGGGAGAGCGCCGGCTGCGCCACGCGCAACGTGTCGGAGGCCTTGGAGAGGCTGCCGAGCTCCGCCACGCAACTGAAGGTCCTGAGCTGCCGGAAATCCATGCTTGCCAATCCTGGAAGGCTACTCCATACGCTATAACAAATGAGCATAGGGGGCTGGCGTTGTTTTCACAACGCCTGAGGATCGGCCGGCGTTATCTTAACTGCCGCTAAGAACTGGAAACGCCATGAGTGAAGAACACCACACCGAAGACTACGCCGACATCCGTGAAGCCGTCGCAAAGCTCTGCGCCCAGTTCCCCGGCGAATATTGGCGCAAGCTCGATCGCGAGATGGCCTATCCCAAGGCGTTCGTCGACGCGCTGACAGCGGCCGGTTATCTCTCGGTGCTGATCCCCGAGGAATATGGCGGTGCGGGGCTGAAGCTCTCGGCGGCCGCGGCGATCCTGGAAGAGATCCAGCGCGCGGGCTGCAACGGCGGCGGCTGCCATGCCCAGATGTACACGATGGGCACCGTGCTGCGGCACGGCAATGCGGAGCAGAAGGCGAAATATTTGCCGAAGATCGCGAGCGGCGAACTGCGACTTCAGGCCTTCGGCGTCACCGAGCCGACCAGCGGCACCGACACCTCCTCGCTGAAGACCTTCGCGCGCAAGGACGGCAACGACAGCTACATCGTCAACGGCCAGAAGATCTGGACCAGCCGCGCTGAGCATTCCGACCTGATGGTTCTGCTGGCGCGCACCACGCCGAAGGAGCAGGCCAAGAAGCGCACCGACGGTCTTTCAGTGTTCATCGTCGACATGCGCGAGGCCAAGAACAATGGCCTCGAGATCCGCCCGATCCGCACCATGATGAACCATGCCACCACCGAAGTGTTCTTTACCGACATGAAGGTGCCGGCGGAGAACCTGATCGGCGAGGAAGGCAAGGGCTTTCGCTACATCCTCTCCGGCATGAACGCCGAGCGCATTTTGATTGCGGCGGAATGCGTCGGCGACGCCAAATGGTTCATCGCCAAGGCAACGAACTACGCCAAGGAGCGCAGCGTGTTTGGCCGGCCAATCGGCCAGAACCAGGGCATCCAGTTCCCGATCGCCAAGGCCTATGCCTCGATGCGCGCGGCCGAACTGATGGTGAAGGAAGCCACTCGCAAATACGAGGCCGGGCTCGACTGCGGCGCGGAGGCCAACATGGCAAAAATGCTGGCGGCGGATGCGTCCTGGGAAGCGGCGAACGCCTGTATCCAGACCCATGGCGGCTTCGGCTTCGCCGAGGAATACGACGTCGAGCGCAAATTCCGCGAGACGCGGCTCTATCAGGTGGCGCCGATCTCGACCAACCTCGTGCTCTCCTTCGTCGCCGAGCATGTGCTCGGCATGCCGCGCTCGTACTGAGGCCACCATCATGGGAGCACTTGACGGGATCAGGGTGATTGCGGTCGAGCAGGCGGTGGCGGCGCCGTTCTGCTCCTCGCGCCTGGCGGATGCCGGCGCGGAGGTGATCAAGATCGAGCGGCCCGAGGGCGATTTCGCTCGCGGCTATGACGCGGCGGCGAAAGGCCAGAGCAGCTATTTCGTCTGGCTCAACCGCGGCAAGCAATCGGCCGTGGTCGATCTCGCGACGAAGGAAGGCTGCGCCGAGCTGGAGAAGCTGATCGCCAGCGCCGACGTTCTGATCCAGAACCTGAAGCCGGGCTCGATGGACAAGCTCGGCTTCTCGCGCGAGCGGCTCTTGAAGGACTATCCAAGGCTGATCTCCTGCACGATCACCGGCTATGGCGACGAGGGCCCCTATGCACATCGCAAGGCCTATGATTTGCTGATCCAGGCCGAGAGCGGCCTCGCCTCGATTACCGGCAATCCCGATGGCGCCTCGCGCGTCGGCATGTCGATCGTCGACGTCGCGACCGGTGCCACCGCGCATGCGGCGATCCTGGAAGCGCTGATCGGACGTGGGCGCACCGGCAAGGGCTGTGACATCCGCATCTCCATGTTCGACGTGATGGCGGATTGGTGCACAGTGCCGCTGCTCAACTCCGAGGCCGGGAATCCACCCAAGCGCATGGGCCTGCGCCATCCCTCGATCGCGCCCTATGGCGTGTTCACCTCGAAGGACGGCAAGGACATCCTGATCTCGATCCAGAGCGAGCGCGAGTGGAAGACGCTGTGCGCGAAGGTGCTGGACCAGCCTGATCTGCCGGCCGATCCCCGCGTCGCCAATATGGTCGAGCGCGTGCGCAACCGCGACTTCACCGATACGACGGTGGCGGATATCTTCGCCAGGATGACGCGCGACGAGCTGCTCAAGCGCCTCTCGGACGCCGATATCGCCTTTGCCGAGGTCAACACCATGGCCGATCTCGCCAAGCATCCGCATCTGCGCCGCATCGAGGTCGACACGCCGAACGGCCGCGTCAGCTATCCCGCACCGGCGCCGATCATCGTCGGCGAGACGCGCGCTTACGGCGCTGTGCCCGCCATCGGCGAAAATCCAAAGTCCAGGAAGTAAGAAGAGCGAGGCGTCATGACCGAGAAGCTCGACATCGATCATTTGCGGCAATGGATCGGCCGCAGCACCGAGGCTACCGACATCGTCACCGCGCAACTCGTCATGGGCCTGCGCGCGACGCTGTTCCAGGACGTCGGCGAGCCCAAAAAGGGTGACGCCGCGCCGTTCACGGTGCATTGGTGCCTGGCGCAGCCGGTGTTTCCGATGTCGATGCTAGGGCCCGACGGCCACCCGACCCGCGGCGGCTTCCTGCCGCCGGTGCCGCTGCCGCGCCGGATGTGGGCCGGCGGCGAGATCGAGTTCCTGCAGCCGCTGCAGGTCGGCGATGAATCGACGCGGACCTCGCGCATCGCCGACGTACAGGTGAAAACGGGCTCGACCGGCACGCTGTGCTTCGTCTCGGTCGAGCACAGTATCTCCTCGCCGCGCGGCGTTGCCATCCGCGAGCGGCAGGACATCGTCTATCGCGAGATGACGAGCAACGCGCCCGCTGGCGCCAAGGCCCCGCCTCCGCCGCCGACGGCGCAGCATCGCGAGACCCATGTCTCCGATCCCGTGCTGCTGTTTCGTTATTCGGCGCTGACCTTCAACGGCCACCGCATCCATTACGACCGCGACTACGTCACCAAGGTCGAGGGTTATCCGGGCCTGATCTTCCACGGCCCGCTACAGGCGGCGCTGATCATCGAGATGGCTGCGAAGCTGCACGGCGGCAAGGCGCCGAAGAAGTTTTCGTATCGCGGCCTGCAGCCGCTGTTCGAGGGCACGGAGTTTTCGGTCAACGCCAACGAGACCGCGGATGGCATGGAGCTGTGGACCGCGAATGCGGAGGGGCAGCCGACGATGAAGGGGACGGCGGTGTGGTGACGGCCTCTCCTCGTCATTGCGAATGTAATGACGATGTAGGAAGTTAGACCCTCAGCCTGAGGAGCGCGCCTCTTCGCGCGCGTCTCGAAGGGCGAGGCCACCAGCCGGGCCTTCATCCTTCGAGACGCGCGAAGACGCGCTCCTCAGGATGAGGAATTGAGAAGGGACGGAAACCATGGCCAAGAACGGCAAGCCCGGCAGCAAGACCGGCAGCAAGTCCGTCACCGTCAAGCAGGCGACGCTCGACCTGCTGCGCTCGTTCGGCATCGACAGGGTTTTCGGCAACCCTGGTTCAACCGAGCTGCCGTTCCTCAGCGACTGGCCCGATGACATCGACTACGTGCTGGCGCTGCAGGAAGCCTCCGCCGTCGGCATGGCCGACGGCTACGCGCAAGCGACCCGCAATGCCGCCTTCGTCAATCTGCATTCGGCCGCCGGCGTCGGCAATGCGCTCGGCAACATCTACACCGCGCATCGTAACCAGACGCCGCTCGTGATCACCGCGGGCCAGCAGGCGCGATCGATCCTGCCGCTGCAGGCCTTCCTTTATGCCGAGCGCGCATCGGAATTTCCGCGGCCTTACGTGAAATACAGCGTCGAACCGGCGCGGCCCGAGGACGTGCCGGCCGCGATCGCGCGCGCCTATTACACCGCGATGCAGCCGCCCTGCGGGCCGACCTTCGTCTCGATCCCGATCGACGACTGGGCCCATGCCTGCGCGCCGGTCGAGGCGCGCAAGGTCAGCCGCGAGACCGGCCCCGAGCCGGAGGCGATGAAGGCGCTGGCGGCCGCGCTCGGTTCGGCCAAGCACCCTGCCCTCGTCGTCGGCCCCGGCATCGACCGCGCCGGCGCGGTCGACCTGATGGTGCGCGTGGCCGAGAAGGCCAAGGCCAGCGTCTGGGTCAGCCCGTTCTCGGCGCGATGCTCGTTCCCCGAGCGGCACCCGCAGTTCGCCGGTTTCCTGCATGCCTCGCCGGCGCAGCTCTCCGACGCGCTGCGCGAGCACGACCTCGTCGTCGTCATCGGCGCGCCGGTGTTCACCTTCCATGTCGAGGGCCATGCCGCGATCTTCGATGGCGGCTCGACGATTTTTCAGATCACCGATGATGCGGATGCCGCGGCGGTCACGCCGGTCGGCACCAGCATCATCGCGACGATGAAGCCGGCACTGAGCACGCTGCTCGACCTGCTGCCGGAGACCAAACGCGCGGCGCCAAAGGGCCGCACGCTGTCGCCGGCGCCGCAGGCCGCCGATCCGCTGCCGGTCGAGTTCCTGCTGCATTCGCTGTCGCAGGCGATGCCCGACGGCACGTCGCTGGTCGAGGAAGTGCCCTCGCACCGGCCGGCGATGCAGAAATTCATGCCGATGCGCGGCCAGGACAGTTTTTACACCATGGCGAGCGGCGGCCTCGGCTATTCCCTGCCCGCCGCCGTCGGCATGGCGCTGGGCAAGCCGAAGCAGCGCACCGTGTGCCTGATCGGCGATGGTTCGGCGATGTACTCGATCCAGGCGCTGTGGACCGCCGCGCAGCGCAAGCTGCCGCTGACCATCGTCGTCATCAACAATTCCGGCTACGGCGCGATGCGCTCGTTCAGCCAGGTGATGCAGGTGCGCAACGTGCCCGGGCTGGAGCTGCCGGGCATCGATTTCGTCCGGCTCGCCGAAGGCATGGGCTGCCATGCGGTGCGGGTGAGCAAGGCGGCAGAGCTCGGCGAGGCGCTGAGGCAAGGGATGGCGTTTGAGGGCACGAGCCTGGTCGAGGTCGTCGTGGATTCGGCGGTGCCGGTACTGTACGGGCAGAAGCATTGATCTTGTCGTCCCTGGCTAGTGCGCAATTGCGCACGGGGCGCAGGAACCCATGCCGCGTGACCTATCGGTAAGGCGCGGTGTCAGTACCGCGGGCTAAAACTCGACCAGTCTTCGCCAAACTTCTCCCTGGGGTTATGGGTCCCCGCGCCCCGTGCGCAATTGCGCACTAGGCGGGGACGACACTGAGCTTGTTGCGCCACCGTCCAAAAACTACGACGCCAAAAACCCCCCGTCCGCCGCGAGCACGTGCCCAACCACATAGGATGACGCATCGGATGCCAACCACACCACGGCTTCCGCCACCTCCTCCGGATTCCCCATCCGCCGCAACGGCAGGCCGGCGCTGACGGTTGCGACATCGCCGACGCCGGCGCGCAGCATCATGTCGGTGACGACGCGGCCCGGCGCGATGGCGTTGATGCGGATGCCGCGCGGGGCGTTCTCCAGCGCGGCCGAGCGCGTCAGTGAGATCGCGGCGGCCTTCGAGGCCGAATAGAGCGAGAAGCCGGGGTTGGGATTGCGCACGCCGCTGACAGAAGCGTTGACGACGATGCTGCCGCGGCCCTGCGCCAGCATCGCCGGCAGCTGATGGCGCAGGCACAGGAACAGCGCGCGGACATTGGTGTCGAACACGCTGTCGTAAATATCAGTGCCCTGCTCTTCCAGCGGCGCGCGGCGCTCCTGGAAGCCGGCATTGTTGAAGGCGACGTCGAGCCTGCCGCAACGTTCAATGGCGGTGCCGACGAGGCGCGCGACGTCGTCCTCGCGCGTGATGTCGGTCTTGAGCGGGATCGCCTCCGCGCCGAGTTCGCGGCATGAAGCGGCGGTGGCCTCGATCTCGGCCTCGCGCCGTCCCGCCACGATGATCGCCTCGGCGCCTTCGGTCGCCATCCGCAACGCTGTGGCGCGGCCGATGCCGCTGCCGCCGCCCGTGACGAGGCAGACCTTGCCATTCATCCGCTGACCTGCCGGCAAAGCTCCGCTCATGGCTCACTCCAAAACGCTTGCGCGCGCCGCTGCGCGCATATAGTTGTATGATACAACTATATGCCGGGAGTCAAGATGGCCGAGCTTGCGCTGATCGACGACATTCGCGCCGCCTCGCGGTTGATGGTGCGCGAGCTCGGCTTCATGGATGCGACGGTGGCGGCCTCGGACTATCCGCCGTCGGCCGTGCACACCATCCTGGAGATCGGCATCCGCGGTCCGATGACCTCAGCCGAGCTCGGCGATTTCCTGCGGCTGGAGAAGTCCAGCGTCAGCCGCCTGGTGCGCAAGCTGATCGACTGCGGCGAGCTCAGGGAGACGCCCGATGAGAATGATGCCCGCAGCAAGCTATTGTCGCTGACGGTGAAGGGCCGGCGCACGCTGGAGGCGCTGCACGCGTTCGGCCGGCAGCAGGTCCGCGGCGCGCTGGCGGTGCTGACGGCGGCGGAACAGCGCACCGTGCGCGAGGGCATGATGCTCTATGCGCGGGCGTTGCGGGCAAGCCGGGGGGAGGATGAAGCGTTGCCTCCGTAACCACCGGTGTCGTCCCTGCGAACGCAGGGACCCATACCGCGTGATTGATCCGTAAAGCGCAGGTGTCAGTACCGCGCGCAAGAACATCTACCAGTCTTCGCCAAACTTCTCCCTGTGGTTATGGGTCCCTGCTTTCGCAGGGACGACCGCGAGTGTTTGGCGCGTGTGTGCCTCAATCGCACCGACATCACGGCTACTTCCCGAACTCCTCCCGCATCTTCGCCTGGATCTTGGCCATGCCGCCGATCCAGCGATCGTAATTCTCGGTCTTCTTGCGCATATAGCCGAGCACTTGCGGATGCGGCAGGATCAGGAACGTCTCCTGCTCGAGGCCGGCGAGCACGTCTTTCGCCACCTGCTCCGGCGTGAGATCGCCGTCGCCGGATTGCGGGCCCTTCGGGATCGAGCGCAGCATGTTGGTGTCGACGCCCTGCGGGCAGAGGATCGAGACCTTGATGTTGTCAGCCTTGTGCGAGATCGCGAGATTCTCGGCAAAGCCGACCGCGGCGTGCTTGGTGGTGGAATAAGCGGGGCTGCCGACCTGCGACAGCAGGCCCGCGGCCGAGATGGTGTTGAGGAAATAGCCGCCACCGCGCGCCTTCATGCGCGGGATCAGATGCCGCGCCGCATAGACATGGGCCATGACGTGGATCGCCCAGCTGCGCTGCCACGGTTCATCCGAGGCGCCGCCGGCATTGACCGACATCGGATCGAAGCCGCCGCCGATGCCGGCGTTGGAGCAGAACAGGGCGATGGGGCCGAACTGCCGCTCGGTCTCCTCGATGACGTGCGAGATGTCTTTCTCCTGCGCGACATCGCATTTGAAGGCCGCGCCATCCACCATGGCCGCGACCGCCCTCGCATTGGCGGCGTCCATATCCGCGACGACGACCTTGGCTGCGCCCGCATTGTAAAACGCCTCGCACAGCGCCTTGCCGATGCCGTTTGCGCCGCCCGTGACGACCACGACCTTGCCGGTCACCTGCATGCGACGTCTCCTCTTGTCTTATACCGCTTCCTGGAAGACCCCTTTGGGTCTTGCTCAGCTCAACATGAGGTCGAGCACCGCAGTATAATGGCACGCCGCGCCGGCCAACACAAAGCCGTGCCAGATCGCATTCTGAAAGCGCAGCCGCCGCCAGGCATGGAAGATCACGCCAAAGCTGTAGAGCAGTCCGCCTGCAAGGATGAAGCCCAGCACCAGCGCGGGCAGCGCCCGGACCACGGCGTCGTAGAGCATCACGCCGCTCCAGCCCATCGCGAGATAGATGCCGACCGAGACGCGGTCGAACCGGCCGGGATAAAAGAGCTTCAGCACGATGCCGAGGATGGCGACGCACCAGACGCCGGCGAGCAGCACCAGCGCGAATCCGCTGTCCTTCACCTCGAGGATGAACGGCGTATAGGTCGCCGCGATCAGCAGATAGATCGCGGAGTGGTCGAACCGCCGCAGCAGCCATTTGGCCGGCGACACCGGCCAGAGATTATAAGTTGCCGACAGCACCAGCATCGAGAGCAGGCCGGCGACATAGATCGAGACGCCGACGATGTCGATCGTATTGGCATAGACCACCGTCAGCACCACCAGCACGGTCGCGGCGATGATGCCGAAGAGGACGCCGATCGCGTGGATGACGCCGTCGGCGATCAGCTCGGCGCGGTCGTAATTCCAGCCGATCACGTCCGCTGCGGCGTGGACGGAGGTGGATGCGAACTCTTTCAGTTGGAAGACGGTCATGGCAATCCGCAAGATGAGGCAATGTCCTCTTGTATGGGTCTTTCGGGATCGGCGCGTCGTTCAAACGGCTGATTTTCCGACAAAGACGGTGGAAGTATGGAGCTTGATTTTCTTCACGCAATTGCCACTTTTGTGATCGGTCACACAGTCCCGCCGCCCCCGATCCATTAACGTTCATATGGCATTCAGTTTCCAGGATATGGTCGAAGAAGCGCGCTTGTCCGCGCAGGCGCTGATCGACTACGGCGAGCACTTCTTCAACCCGACGGTGCGGTTAGGCGTTACCGGCCTGTCGCGGGCCGGCAAGACCGTGTTCATCACCGCGCTGATCCACGGCCTCACCCGCGGCGGCCGGTTTCCGGTGTTCGACGCTTACGCCTCGGGCCGGATCGCGCGCGCGCATCTGGCGCCGCAGCCCGACGACGCCGTGCCGCGTTTTGCATATGAGAGCCATCTGCGCGCGCTGGTAGAGGAGCGACGCTGGCCGAACTCGACCGTCGACATCAGCGAGCTCAGGCTCGTCATCGACTATCAGCGCCCGAACGGCGCCGATCGCACGCTGACCCTCGACATCGTCGACTATCCCGGCGAGTGGTTGCTCGACCTGCCGCTGCTGCAGAAGAGCTTTGAGCAATGGTCGGCGGAGAGCCTTGCGCTGTCGCGCGAGGCGCCGCGCGCGCATCTCGCCAGCGAATGGCACGCGCATCTGGCAACGCTCAAGCCCGACGCGCGCGAGGACGAGCAGGCGACGCTGACGGCCGCAAGTCTCTTCACCGACTATTTGCGCGCCTGCCGCGACGAGCGCTTTGCGATGAGCCTGTTGCCGCCCGGCCGCTTCCTGATGCCCGGCAATCTCGCAGGCTCCCCGGCACTGACCTTCGCGCCGCTCGACGTGCCGATCGGCGGGCAGGCGCCGGAGGGATCGCTGTGGGCGATGATGGTGCGCCGCTTCGAGGCCTACAAGGACGTCGTGGTGCGGCCGTTCTTTAGGGATCATTTTGCCCGGCTCGATCGCCAGATCGTGCTGGCCGACGCACTGTCCGCGTTCAACTCCGGACCCGAGGCGCTGCACGATCTCGAAGCCGCCCTCGCCGGCATTCTCGATTGCTTCAACATCGGCCGCAGCACGTTTCTCTCCAGCCTGTTCCGCCCGCGCATCGACCGCATCCTGTTTGCGGCGACCAAGGCCGACCATCTGCACCATTCCAGCCACGACCGGCTCGAGGCCGTGCTGCGCCGCGCCGTCTCGGGCGCCGTTGCGCGCGCGGAAAATACCGGCGCGGCGATCGACGTGGTGGCGCTCGCCGCGGTGCGTGCCACACGAGAAGCCCAAGTCGCGCGCGGCCGCGACAAATTGCCGTCGATCCTGGGAACACCGGCCGCGGGCGAAAGCGCCGGCGGTGAATTCTTCGACGGCAACACGGAAGTAGCGACCTTTCCGGGCGATTTGCCGCTGGATCCCGAGCCGCTGTTCAACGGCAATGCCGCGTTCCGCGGCCTCGCAACCGAGACCGCCGGGACAAGCGATTTCCGCTTCCTGCGCTTCCGTCCGCCCACACTCGACCGCGAGGGCACCGAGCCGCCGACGCTGCCTCACATTCGCCTCGACCGTACCTTGCAGTTCCTGATCGGAGACAAGCTCGCATGAACGACCGATCGAAGCCACGGCGGCCGGCGACGTTCCGGCTCGACGATCCCGGCGTCGTCGTCACCGAAGCCGACGAGACGGCACGGCTTGGCCGCGCCACGATCCAGATCACGCCGGAGCACGATCCGCAGGCGCTGCCGGTGCCGATCGAGGCCGCGCGGCCGACGCGGCGCGGATTTCCCTGGGGTACGCTGTTCTGGTCAGGCCTCGCCGGGCTGACGCTGCTCGGCACCGGGCTCGGCGTGGTGCATCTGATCGAGGACCTGTTCGCGCGCAGCGAAACGCTCGGCTACTTCGGTCTCGCCTTTGCGCTCGTCACCGCGCTGGCGCTTGCGGTGGTGATCGGCCGCGAGGCACTCGGCCTGGCGCGGCTGGCGACGATCGAGCAGTTGCATGCGCGCGCCGCCGCGGTGCTCGCCAGCGACGACCGCAAGGAAAGCCGCGTCATCGTCCAGGATCTGCTCAAGCTCGCGCACCAGAATCCGCAGCTCGCACGCGCCCGCGCGACGCTGGAGAGTCACACCGGCGAGATCATCGACGGCGCCGACATGATCCGCCTCGCCGAGCGCGAGCTGATGTCGCCGCTGGATGCGGAGGCACGGCGGCTGGTATCATCGGCGGCGCAAAAGGTTTCGATCGTGACTGCGGTCTCGCCCCGTGCCGCGATCGACGTGCTGTTCGTGTTCGTCGCCGCACTGCGCCTGATCCGCCAGCTCGCTTATCTCTACGGCGGCCGCCCCGGCGCGCTCGGCATGATCCGCCTGCTCCGCCACGTCATCGCCCATCTCGCCATCACCGGCGGCATGGCCGCGAGCGACAGTCTGGTGCAGCAGATGCTCGGCCACGGTATCGCGGCAAAGCTGTCGCAGCGCTTGGGCGAAGGCGTGCTGAACGGATTGCTGACGGCACGGCTGGGACTGGCGGCAATCGCCGTCACAAGGCCGCTGCCGTTTGCGGCATTGCCGCCGCCGAAGCTGTCGGACCTCGCGACGGATCTGCTGCGGAAGAAGGACGAGGAAGAGTAGCGGCAAGACGGGTGAGGGCTCTCTCCGCAAGACCGGAATCGTAGGGTGGGCAAAGGCGCGCTTGCGCCGTGCCCACCATCTCTCTCGATCGCAAAGATGCGTGGGCACGCTTCGCTTTGCCCACCCTACGATACTGCCCGTGTGGAGAAATCACCCCACACCGCTCGCGCTGCGCGCACTCGCTTTTCAAACTCCCCCGCCAGCACCTTCCACCAAAACAGCGGCGAATCCTTCGGCGGTGACAACTCCGGCGTCCAATCGGTGAGCTTTTCGATCACATAGGTATCCGCGAGAACACCGCGCCAGCGGCGCTCGACTTCGCCGAGATGCTCGCGCTTGGCCGGGATGTTCTCCCACAGCGAAGACCGATTGTCCGGCTCGCGCCCGACATAGATGCCGGCATGGCCCTTGATCCGGTCCATGCCGGGATCGCGGAAATCCTGGAAGCGGCCGCGTTCGTTGATCTCGATGACGGGCACGCGGCCCCGGAACAGCCAGCGCATCATGGCGTAGGTGCGGTAGTCCGTCGTCGCGATCCAGGTCGCGCCGGTTTCGTCGAGCGCGGCCTGCGCGCGCGCGGCGACCTGCTCGTAGCCGGCTTCCGCGCCGATCGGGTCGATCTTGCCGAGCAGATTCCAGGGCGCGGCGACGTAATAGAGGAACACGATCACGACGAAGGCGATGCCGGAGACGACAGCGGTCTTGGCCCAGAACAGCGACGACCTCAGCATGCGTGGCGACCAATCCTCCTTCATCATCGCCGTGAGGTTCACGGCCGCAGCCGCGAAACCGACCGGCCACATGAACATCGGCCAGGTGTCGCCGACCCGAAGCGTGGTCGACTTAAAGAGGAAATAGGCGAACGGCACCAGCACCGCCGTCGACAAGAGAATTCCAACGGGCTCGCGCGTGCGATAGCCGCGCCATGCCGTCAGCACCAGGCCGGTCAGCACCACCGGCAGCATGACGAAGCCGACCAGGCCGAACTGCAGGCCGATGAAGTCACCGATGGTCCGCAGCGAGATGCCGTAATTGGCGGTGGCGCGTACCCCCTGGAAACGAAACGAGGCCCAGTCGTGCTGCGCGTTCCAGATCAGCACCGGCGAGAACACGGCGATTGCGACCAGCACCGCGAAATAA
Organism: Bradyrhizobium sp. WSM2793; assembly: GCF_000379585.1. NCBI lineage: Bacteria > Pseudomonadati > Pseudomonadota > Alphaproteobacteria > Hyphomicrobiales > Nitrobacteraceae > Bradyrhizobium > Bradyrhizobium sp. WSM2793. The sequence continues at coordinate 137,187 of NZ_KB902773.1, forward strand.
GGATAGGGGCTGCGCAGCCAGCGCCAGCGCCAATCCGGTACCAGCAGGAAGGCGGCAACCGCCGGAGCGAACATGATCGCAGTGAATTTCGACAGCATCGAGAGGCCGGCGAACAGACCGGACGCGAGCCACCAGCGTCCGTCGCCGCTTTGCGTCAGCCGCACCAGCGACCACATCATCGCCACCGCGAACGGGATCATGGCGACATCGGGCGCGACCTTGGCCATCAGCAGGCCGTAATAGAGCGCGGCTTCCGGCATCAGCACCGCGAACAATACGGCGCGCACATCATGGGTGAGGCGGCGGACAATGTCGGCGAGCAGGAGCTGCGTGACGAGCATCGCGACGATGCCGCCGAAGCGGACGCCGAGCGCGGTGTCGCCGAAGATCGTGGTTCCGAAACGGATCAGCCAGGCGATGCCCGGGGGGTGATCGAGGAAGCTCAGCGCCCCCTCCTTCGACCAGGTCCAGTAATAGGCCTCGTCGGTGCGCAGCTCGATCGCGGAGGCGTAGACGATGCGCAGCAGCGTCATCGCGGCGATGATTGCTACGGCCATGACGAGGGTACGACGCGAGGCGCCGCCGGAGGGCATGGTGATGTCAGGGGCTGTCGTCACGGCCGCGCTTTTCGCCAACCTGGGAGGGGGAGTCAATGCGGGGGGGATGGGCAAGCGGCGATCCAGCCTCAACGCGGACGCCTTAGGGTGCGCAAAGCGAAGCGTGCCCACCATCAGGATATGATAGAAAAACGGTGGGCACGGCGCGCAAGGGCGCGCCTTTGCCCACCCTACGATTTCGTAACCTTACCGCGCATGTGATCCCGCAACCTGTCCACATCGGGAATTAAACGCTACGCTGGCTGTTCTCCTTGGTGAACTGATACAACCGAATCATGGCCACCGCTGCTGCATCCATCTCCGAACTCGTCCGCGGGACCAGCGTGCGGCAGGTGCGGCTCGTCTGCGGCGTGATCCTGTTCTGTTATGTGATCAGCCATTTCCTCAACCACGCGCTCGGCAATATCTCGGTCGAGGCCATGGAGGCTGGGGTCTACTACCACACCGCCTTCTGGCAGTTTCTCCCCGTCTCGATCGTGTTCTACGGCGCCGCGCTCACGCATATGGGGCTCGGCATCTATGCGCTGTACCAGCGCCGGCAGTTCCGCTGGCGGACGGTCGAGCCGCTGCAGCTCGTGCTGGGCCTCAGCATCCCCGCACTGGTCATGGCGCACGTGGTCGGGGTGCGGCTCGGCTATACGCTGTACGATCACCAGAAGCTCTATCCGCAGGAGCTCTATCTGTTCTTCGTCGCAGCGCCCGGCCGGCTCTGGCAGATGACGATCCTGCTGCTCATTGCCTGGGTGCACGGCTGCATCGGAATTTATTTCTGGCTCCGCCTCAAGCCGTTCTTCACGCGCGCCGCGCCCTATCTGCTTGCCGCCGCGGTGCTGGTCCCGACGCTGTCGCTCCTCGGCATCTACCAGGGCGGCCGCAGCGTCGCGATCGAGGCCGATGACGGGGAATGGCGCACGCATAATCTCACCCGACGCCAGGTCGGCACGGTCGCGGAAGGCAACACGCTCGATCGCATCACCGGCGCCTTCACCATCACCTATTTTGGGCTGCTTGGCCTGGCGCTGGCGGCACGCGGCGTGCGGGCCTGGCGCGAGCGGCGCGGCGGCATGATCGCGCTGTCCTACGGCAACGGCAGGACGGTGCGGGTTCCCAAGGGCCTCTCCGTGCTGGAAGCGAGCCTGCGCCATAATCTGCCGCATGCCAGCGTCTGCGGCGGCCGCGCCCGCTGCTCGACCTGCCGCATCCGTGTCATCGGCGATCATGGCGTCCTGCCCGAGCCGTCGCAGCGCGAGGCCTTCGTGCTGACCCGCGTCGGCACCAACGACCCCTCGATCAGGCTGGCCTGCCAGCTGCGGCCGACGTCGGATCTCTCCTTCTTCCAGCTGTTCACCCCGCAAACGTCGTCGGCCAACGCGCAGGCCTCGGCGCCGGCGAGGGTCGGCCAGGAGCGCTATCTCGTCAGCCTGTTCGTGGACATGCGCGGCTCGACCCAGCTCGCCGAGAAGCGGCTGCCGTTCGACACCGTCTTCATCGTCAACCGCTTCCTCGGCGCGGTGTCGCAGGCCGTGATCGAGAATGGCGGCCAGCCGAACCAGTTCGTCGGCGACGGCATGCTGGCGCTGTTCGGGCTCACGGCCGATCCGCAAACCGCCTGCCGGCAGGCGCTGAAGGCTGCCAGCGGCATCGCCACGCATATCGACGAACTGAACCAGCTGTTGAGCCATGATCTGCGCCAGCCGATCCGCTTCGGCATCGGCATTCACGGCGGCGAGGTCATCATCGGCGACATCGGCTATCGCGATCACATCGTCTTCACGGCGCTGGGCGATGCCGTCAACGTCGCCGCCCGCCTGCAGGACATGACCAAGACGCTGGCCTGCGAGGCGATCGTCTCGGACGAAATCCGCAGCACGGCGGGCCTCACCGACGATACGCTGCCGCAACAGGAGGTCGCGATCCGCGGCCGCGACGAGCCGATGGCGGTGCGGGTCGTCGCGGATGCGCGGGAGCTGGCGGCGCTGGTCGATCGCAGCGAGCGCGTCGCAGCGTGATTTGTGAGCGACGCAGGCGGTGAGCTCCCTCCCCCGCTTGCGAGGGAGGGTTGGGGAGAGGGTGTCTCCGCAATGGGACACTCCCCTACAGGAGAAAGCCCTCACCCGCGCGCGCGACGATGCTTCGCATCGCCCGGGTCGCGACCTCTCCCGCAAGCGGGAGAGGTGCAGCGAGCGCGCGGCGACATTGAGACAACCAAAATCGTCCACGTAACACCGGCGTGCTGCAACGCAGCGGCATGGGCCTGCTGCGAAAGCACGAATTGACTTCGTTCAAATCGTTGCGACAGATGAGCGCGGCTCGCGGTGATGACCACAAGCCAACGAAAAGCTCCGGGAGGGGACCAGATGTTCGATCGACGCGACCTGCTCAAAGGAGCGGGGCTTGCCACACTCGCCGCCACACTGAATTCCACCAGGGCACTGGCACTCGATACCGTGACCCTGCCCTTCGCCAATGGCGAACGGCCGCTGGTGAAATATCCGCAGAAGCGAGCGATGATTGGGCTCACCAGCCGGCCGCCGCAGCTCGAGACGCCGTTCGCGATCTTCAACGACGGCCCGATCACGCCAAACAATGCGTTCTTCGTGCGCTATCACCTCTCGGACCTGCCCTACAATCTCGACCCCGACAAGTTCACGCTCGAGGTCAAGGGCAAGGTCGACAAGCCGCTGAAACTTTCGCTGAAAGACATCAGGAAGATGAAGGCGACCGAGATCGTCGCCGTCAACCAGTGCTCCGGCAATAGCCGCGGCTTCTTCGAGCCGCGCGTTGCCGGCGGCCAGCTCGCCAACGGAGCGATGGGCAATGCGCGCTGGCGCGGCGTGCCGCTGAAAGCGGTGCTGGAGATGGCCGGTGTGCAGAGCGGCGCCAAGCAGGTCACCTTCAACGGCATGGACGGGCCGGTCAGCGACAAGACGCCTGACTTCGTCAAGGCACTCGACATCGATCACGCCAGAGACGGCGAGGTGATGCTGGCCTATGGCATGAACGGCGAAGATTTGCCGTTCCTCAACGGCTTCCCGCTGCGCCTGATCGTGCCCGGCTATTACGGCACCTATTGGGTCAAGCACCTCAACGAGATCACCGTCATCGACAACGTCTATGACGGCTTCTGGATGAAGTCGGCCTATCGCATTCCTGATACGCCTGATAACGCGATCGAGCCCGGCACTACGCCGAAGGCGACGATCCCGATCAACCGCTTCACCATCCGCTCATTCATCACCAGCGTGCCTGATGGCGCCAGGTTGAAGGCCGGAGCTACGACCCTGCGCGGCATCGCCTTCGACGGCGGCAAGGGCATCAAGGAGGTCCAGGTCTCCATCGACGGCGGCAAGACCTGGACGAGCGCCAAGCTCGGCAAGGATCTCGGCAAATATTCGTTCCGTGAATGGAAGCTGCCGGTGAAGCTCGCAGCAGGCAGCGTTGAGCTCACGGTGCGTGCCACCGGCAATGGCGGCGAGACGCAGCCGGATACGCCGCGCTGGAACCCGGCGGGTTATCTACGCAACGTCGTCGAAACCGTCCGCGTCACCGTGGCCTGAGGGAGAATGACCATGCAGCGTACCGTTCTCCTCGCCATCACGCTCGCCCTCGCCACCGGTCTCGGCGCCGTGACCGCGGCCCCCGTCAACTACCAGCTTCCGGACGAGGTCGCCGCATTCAAGCCCGGGCCCAATCTCGAAGTGGTCCAGGGCAATTGCAGCGCCTGCCACTCGGCCGACTACATCAAGACGCAGCCGCCGATGAAGGACAAGAAAGGCTTCTGGCAGGCCGAGGTGACCAAGATGATCAAGGTCTATGGCGCGCCGATCGACGATGCCGATGTCGGCAAGATCGTCGATTACCTGGCCGCGACGTATTGAAGGACCGGAGCGCTTTCTCTTTACCCTCCCCTGGAGGGGGAGGGTAAGGAAGAGTGGCTGCTCGCTCCTTCTGTCTACAGTACATCCGCCGCGCTCCGGCCATTTGACCGCGAAACGGGCAAAACCGGCAAAAACGCCGCGAAGTTGAGCGGAATTCGGCAAAAGGCCGATGTGGTTTGAGCTACCAAGCCGGCCACATTCCGCGTATCCTGTTAGGACCGAACCGGCCGGTTGGCGGGGACTGGCGGTTCGAGATCTCGGAGGAAGACCCGCGGAGAAGTCGTGATGGCTAAAGGTACGGTCAAGTGGTTCAACCCGACGAAGGGTTATGGATTTATCCAGCCTGCGTCGGGCGGCAAGGATGTGTTCGTGCATATCTCGGCAGTGCAGAAAGCCGGTCTGTCGTCCCTGAACGAAGGACAGACGGTGGAATACGAAGAGATCGCAAACCGGGGCAAGACCTCCGCAGAGAACCTCAAAGTATAAGCCCGCCAGCTTTTGCTGCCTCCCGGACCCTTCCGGGAGCCGGGCCAAGAAAATTTTAGAAGACGGCCAGTGCATTCGACGACAGGCGTTGCGACTGCACACGGAGAGCTATTTCCCGCGAGGATCCTCGTTCAACGCCTCAGCAATGACAATCGCGACGGCACTTCGTCAGCCCACCGGTAACGGTGCGTCGCGCTTGATCTCCTCCATCACCGCATAGGTCCGCGTCTCGCGCACGCCCGGCATCGACAGCAGGGTCTCGCCGAGGAAGCGTCGATACGCCGCCATGTCGGCCAGCCGCGCCTTCACAAGATAGTCGAAGCCCCCGGCAACCATGTGACACTCCAGCACCTCGGGCGCGAGTTTCACCGCGCGCGCAAAACGTTCGAAATTGTCCGGCGTGGTCTTGTCGAGCAGCACCTCGACGAACACCAACAAACCGAGGCCGAGCCGGTGCGGGTTGAGCCGCGCGCCATAGCCTTCGACAAAGCCCTCGCGCTGCAAGCGCTTCAGCCGCTCGCCGATCGAGGTCGGCGACAGCCCGATGCGCTCGGCAAGCTCGACATTGGCGATGCGCCCATCCTCCTGCAAAATCGAGAGGATCTTCCGGTCGATTCGATCGAGTTCCATAGTTTATCAGGTCAGATCGCTTCTACTCTTCATTTTCTAAGGCAAATCGGCTAGATTGTCTATCGAACTACGGTCATGCGAGCCTTATCCTGGATTGAGCCACAGGACACGCCATGCCGAACATCCCACCGCCCTTCACCGCCGCCTACGCGCCCGATGATGCCGAGATCGCCGCGCGGCTGTTGCCGGCGTCGCATCTGTCCCCGCCACAGGAAGCCCGGATCGACCGCACTGCGACGCGGCTGATCGAGGCGATCCGCAAGCGCGACGACCGGCTCGGTGGGGTCGAGGACATGCTGCGGGAGTTTGCGCTCTCGACCAAGGAAGGGCTCGCGCTGATGGTGCTGGCGGAGGCACTGCTGCGCGTGCCGGATGCGCGCACTGCCGACCAGTTCATCGAGGACAAGCTCGGCGAGGGCGACTTCATCCACCACGAGACCAAGTCCACCGCGTTCCTGGTCAACGCCTCGGCCTGGGCGCTCGGCCTGTCGGCGCGGGTGATCCAGCCCGGCGAGACGCCCGACGGCACCATCGGCCGCCTCGTCAAGCGGCTGGGGGCGCCTGCGGTGCGCACCGCCACGCGCCAGGCGATGCGGCTGATGGGCAATCATTTCGTGCTGGGCGAGACCATCGAGCAGGCGCTGGAGCGGGGCAAGCCGCGCTCCGGCCAGAAGCCGCGCTATTCCTTCGACATGCTCGGCGAAGGCGCGCGCACGGCGGCGGATGCCAAGCGTTACTTCGATGCCTATGCGAGTGCGATCGAGACGATCGGCAAGGCTGCGGGTCCCCATCCCCTGCCCGACAGGCCCGGCATCTCGGTCAAGCTCTCGGCACTGCATCCGCGCTTCGAGGCGATCAGCCACGAGCGCGTGATGGCCGAACTGGTGCCGCTGCTGCTCGATCTCGCGCAGCGCGCCAAGGCACATGACCTCAACTTCACCGTCGATGCCGAGGAGGCCGACCGGCTGGAGCTGTCGCTCGACGTGATCGCGGCAACGCTCGCCGATCCCTCGCTGGCCGGCTGGGACGGATTTGGCCTCGCAATCCAAGCCTATCAGAAGCGCGCCAGCGCGGTGATCGACTATGTCGACGCGCTCGCCCGCGCGCATGACCGCAGGCTGATGGTGCGGCTGGTCAAGGGCGCCTATTGGGACACCGAGATCAAGCGCGCGCAGGAACGCGGGCTCGACGGGTATCCCGTGTTCACGCGCAAGGCGATGACGGATCTGAACTACGTCGCCTGCGCGACGAAGCTTTTGAGCTTGCGGCCGCGCATCTTCCCGCAATTCGCTACCCACAATGCGCTGACAGTCGCGACCGTGCTGGAACTCGCCGGAAAGAGCGGCGGGTTCGAATTCCAGCGCCTGCACGGCATGGGCGAAGCGCTGTACGAGCAGCTTGCCAAGGATCACCCCGAAATCGCTTACCGCACCTACGCGCCGGTCGGCAGCCATCGCGACCTGCTCGCCTATCTGGTGCGGCGTCTGCTGGAGAACGGCGCCAACTCGTCGTTCGTGGCGCAGGCCGCGGATTATCGCGTGCCTGTTACGGCGCTATTGCAGCGTCCGGCCGATGCCATCGTCCGACCGCAAGCGGCAGCGCATCCGAAAATCCCGTTGCCGGCCGATCTTTTCGCGCCGGAGCGGCGCAATTCGCGCGGCGTCGAATTCGGTGCGCGCGTCGCGCTCGATCATTTGCTCGCTGACGTCAAAGCCGAGGCGACCGATCTCGAGCCGATTGCGGACGCCACTCCGGATCAGGCGAATGCGGCGGTGGCCGCGGTACGCGCTGGCTTCGCCGCCTGGAGCCGGACGCCGGCGGCCACGCGCGCGGCGGCGCTGGAGCAAGCCGCGCATCTCCTGGAGAGCCGCAGCGCCCGCTTCATCGCGCTGCTGCAAAGCGAGGGCGGCAAGACGCTCGACGATTCGCTGTCGGAGCTGCGCGAGGCCGCCGATTTCTGCCGCTATTACGCTGCGCAAGGCCGCAAGCTGTTTGGCGGTGATGCCGCGATGCCGGGCCCGACCGGTGAGAGCAACGCGCTCGCGATGCGCGGCCGCGGCGTCTTCGTCGCGATCTCGCCGTGGAATTTTCCGCTGGCGATCTTCCTCGGCCAGGTCACGGCGGCGCTGATGGCCGGCAACAGCGTGGTGGCAAAGCCCGCCGAGCAGACCCCGCGCATCGCGCGCGAAGCTGTCGCCCTGCTGCACGAAGCTGGCATCCCGAAAGATGCGCTGCATCTCGTTGTCGGCGACGGCAAGATCGGTGCAGCCTTGACCGCGCACGTTGATATTGCCGGTGTCGTCTTCACCGGCTCGACCGAGGTCGCCCGCAGCATCAACCGGACGCTCGCCGCCAAGGATGGGCCGATCGTGCCGCTGATCGCGGAGACCGGCGGCATCAATGCCATGATCGCGGATGCAACCGCGCTGCCCGAGCAGGTCGCCGACGACGTCGTCACCTCGGCGTTCCGCTCCGCCGGCCAGCGTTGCTCGGCGCTGCGGCTCTTGTTCGTGCAGGAGGACGTCGCCGGCCGCATGATCGAGATGATCGCGGGCGCCGCGCGCGAGTTGAAAATCGGCGATCCCCGTGACGCCGCGACCCATGTCGGTCCGGTGATCGACGCGGAGGCCAAGCAGCGGCTGGACGCGCATATCGCGCGGATGAAGAGTGAGGCGAAGCTGCATTTTGCAGGCATGGCGCCGCGAGGCTGCTTCGTGGCACCGCACATCTTCGAGCTCAGGGACGCCGGCCAGCTCACCGAGGAGGTGTTCGGCCCGATCCTCCACGTCGTGCGGTACCGCGCCGAAAACCTCGAACGCGTGCTGCACGCGATCGAGCGCTCCGGTTACGGGCTCACCCTCGGCGTCCATTCCCGCATCGACGACACCATCGAAGCCATCATCGACCGCGTGCAGGTCGGCAACATCTACGTCAACCGCAACATGATCGGCGCCGTCGTCGGAGTGCAGCCGTTCGGCGGCAACGGCCTGTCCGGAACCGGCCCCAAGGCCGGCGGCCCGCACTACCTCGCCCGCTTCGCGACCGAGCAGACCGTGACGATCAACACGGCCGCGGCGGGCGGCAACGCGGCGTTGCTTGCGGGGGAGGAGTGAGCGGCAAGTCCGGATTCGGATCTCACAGTATCGCAATAGCAGTTCCGTCATCCTGAAGCGCAAGTGGCGCGATGCCAGGCATCGCGCCGGGAGCCTCGAAGGATGAACGGCCCCGATACAGCCGGGCCGTCGCCCTTCGAGGGCCGCTGAAGAAGCGGCCACCTCAGGGTGACGGGGATGGAATTAGCGCCCACCGGACGCACGCCGACCGCCGCAATGGGCCCTGCGCCGGGCGCCGTTGCATCCCGGCAAAACATCAGTCTAATTGCTCCATCACCTGCCCGCGCCAATTCCAGCGCGCGGGAAACGACAAGAGCGAGGGAGCAACGCCGCGATGGAAAAAGGCATTTTTGCGGGCCTGAAGGTTTTGGACTGCGCGAGCTTTATCGCAGCGCCCGCGGCCGCGACCGTGCTGTCGGATTTCGGCGCCGATGTCATCAAGATCGAGCCGCCCGGCGCCGGCGATCCCTACCGCAATCTGCCGAACCTGCCTGGCTATCCCACCGGCGAGCACAATTTCGCCTGGCTGCTGGAGGCCCGCAACAAGAAGAGCATCGCACTCGACCTCGCCAAGCCGGAAGCGCAGGCCGTGCTCTACAAGCTGGTCGCAGAGGCCGACGTCTTCATCACCAACATGCCGCCGCCGGTGCGCGCCAAGCTCGGCATCACCCACGATCACCTGGCCCATCTCAACGACCGGCTGATCTACGCCTCCTTCACCGGCTATGGCGAGAAGGGCGAGGAGGCCAACAAGCCCGGCTTCGACAGCAACGCCTATTGGGCGCGCTCCGGCCTGATGGACCTGGTTCGTGCCGACACCGACACCACGCCGGCCCGCTCGGTCGCCGGCATGGGCGACCACCCCTGCGCCATGGCGTTCTACGGCGCCATCGTCACTGCGCTCTATCAGCGCGAGAAGACCGGCAAGGGCTCGCACGTCGCCTCCAATCTGATGGCGAACGGCGTGTGGGCCGCGAGCGTGCTGGCGCAGGCAAAACTCTGCGGCGCCAAGTTCGGCGAGCGGCGTCCGCGTGAGCGCGCGCTGAACGCGGTCGCCAACCACTATCAATGCAGGGACGGCCGCTGGCTGATCCTGTCGCTGCTGAGCGAGGAGAAGCAGTTTCCGACACTGGCGAAGTGCCTGGGACGCGAGGACCTCATCACCGATCCGCGCTTCGCCACCAAACCCGACCGTCACGCCCGCTCGGTGGAGCTGATCAAGATCCTCGACGAGACCTTCGCGACCAGGGATCTTGCCGAATGGCGCAAGATTCTCGACGGCAATGGCCTCGTGTTCGGCGTCGTCGCCATTCTTGATGACATCCCCAACGACAAGCAGATGCTCGACAACGAGGTGCTGGTGCCGTTCGAGAACGACACCATGCTCACCATCTCCAGCCCGATCTGGATCGACGGCACCAAGAAGGTCCAGCCGCGCAAGCCGCCCGCCGTCGGCGAGCACAGTGACGAGATTTTGCGCGAGGCGGGATACGACGAAGCGGCGATCAAGCAGCTGCGCGGATCGGGGGCGGTGGGATAGGAGCGCGCTGGCGCTACATACTCCGCTGTCGTCCTGGGGCGCGCATAGCGCGAACCCGGGACGACACTGAGCAAGATGCATTGCTGGATTGCTTCGCTACGCTCGCAATGGCGATGCCGGGCGATCTCGCTATAAGCTACCGGCAAAACAACGCCGCGAGGTCCCATGCCCAGCTACCGCCTGCACTACTTCCCCGAATCCGGCAACAGCTACAAGCTTGCGCTGATGCTGACGCTTTGCGGCGAGAGGTTCGAGCCGGTCTGGACCGATTTCGGCGGCGGCGTCACGCGCACGGCGGAATGGCGCAAGGCCGTCAACGAGATGGGCGAGATTCCGGTGCTCGAAGTCGACGGCGTGAAGATGACGCAGACCGCGCCGCTGCTCTTGAAGCTCGGCGAGCAATATGGGCGTTTCGGTGCCGACACGGAGGACGAGAAGTTCGAGCTGCTGCGCTGGCTGTTCTGGGACAACCACAAGCTCACCGGCTACATGGCGACCTATCGCTTCATGCGCGCCTTCACCGAGAAGAACGATCCGCAGGTGCTGAAGCACTTTCGCCGCCGGCTCGAGGACTTCCTTGGCATCCTCGACGGACATCTCCAGCACAACGAATTCGCGATCGGCGCAAAGCCGACGGTCGCTGATATCTCGATGATGGCCTATCTGCATTATCCGAGCGACGAGCACGGCTTCGATTTCGCGGCGAGCCATCCGGCCATCCACGCCTGGCTCGGCCGCATGGCCGCGCTACCTGGCTGGAAGCCGGCGTATGAGCTGCTGCCGGGCAAGCGGATGACGAATTACGCGAAGTGAAGACTCCTTCTTTCCCCTCTCCCCGCACGCGGGGAGAGGCGAAGGGAAACTACCTCAACGACAGCCAGCCGAGCGTGAACAGGATGCCGCCGACGATCACGGCCATCGCGATCGCCCAGATGCTGACGCGGGCGCTGCCGGTGACCTGCTTGACTTCCTCATTGCGCGCAATCTCGCGATTGCGCTCCTTGTTGGCGTCGCCAGTATTCGTCATGAATCATCCAAATCGCTTTGTCGTTTTGCGCATGATCTTGTCGGAAAACCGCTACACACTTTTCCGGATCATGCGCTAACGCGTCTTGATGAAGCACATGCCGATGCGGCGCGAGGCCGCGGCAGCCTGACAGGTGAGACCGTTAGCACAGCTCCATGACGTAAAACTCTCATCCCGCGTTCCCGATCCCGCCTCCTGCAGGGAACAATGCGCGCCCCAGCCGTCCTGATACTCGCTCCCGGCGAGCTCCCGGCTGCCGCGGGTCTGCGGCCGGCTGGCAAATCCGCGTGAGAAATCAGGGCGTTTGCCCGCGGCGAATACGGTCAGGATGTCGCGGCGGCGAGGCTGGTCACCGAGAAAGTGTGGCGAGGCCGGCACGATGGCGGAATTCGACGGCTTGTCCGCCAGCCAATCGACGCCCGGAAAGTGAAAGCCGCCGATGCCGCGGGTCTGGTGGCAGCCCGAGCAGGTGACGTCGTTGAGACGGCGCTGGAAGCCCGCGACCGAGCGGATGTTCTGCAGGTCGCCGCGCGCGGCCGCCTGCTTCAGCGCACCGACCACGTCGTTGTCGGTGAAGACCGCTTTGCCCTCCCCTTCAGCCTGCATCATGCCGAACTCCGGCTGCAGCACTGATGCATCGAGGCCGGCCGGCGTCGGCACCACCGCACTCCTGGCCAGGAATTTCTCGGGGATCAGCACGGTGCCGCGATCGAACTCGCGAAGATGCTCGGGTGCGAGCAGCCAATCCTTGAAGTCGCGCCGAAGCGCGTCGTCCGCCATGATCCGGTCGCGGTCGATCTGGTTCTCCAGCGTCGATTCCTCGAAGGCCTTCGTGGCGGAATTGTACTTGAACACCTTGAGCAGATAGTCGGAGCGGAAATCATGCAGCGCCGACTTCGCCGCGACCGAGAGCTGGATGTTGGTCTCGATGCGATCGAGCATGGCGTCGTCCCGGCTGCCGATCAGCTCCTGCCAATTGCCGTTGTCGAGCCAGCGCCGCGCGAGTTCAGCGCAGCTGATCGGCTTGCCGTTCGCGTCCGTCTGGCGCGCATCCCGTGCCTTCATCACCAGATTGAGCGTCATCGGCAGCCGCGTCGCGGTAGTGCCGTCGAAACGCGCCAGCCGATAGAGCAGCCGGATCTCGCCGCAGGACTCCTCCGAGGCGTAGGCGCGGTCCATGCGGTTGACGATGCCGGCCAGCACGAAGCGCGTGTCGCGAGAATTCAGCACGGCCCGATCGAACAGCTGCACGTCAAAGCCCTCGCCGACGCCGATGGTCTCGCTCGGATAGGCCGCCTTTTGCCCTTTGACGTAGCGGTCGACCTCCGCATCGATCGCCGACGGAATGTCCTTGAGCTGGGACAGCTCTGAAAACAGCCGGTCGGTCGTCAGCGGCGCATCCGCCTTGCGCTCCGGCGCCAACAGGCGCTGGAGCGTGAGAGCGTCACCCTCATCGAGCCTGCGCAGGAGATCGGGATCGGTGATGGCGGTGCCGCGCGTCAGCGGCGCGGTCTCCGCGGCCGATAGCGCGGCGGTACCGCCAAACAAGACGGCGGCAGCAAGGAGAATTCGCAACGCGCGGCTCATGCCTGAGGTAACACCGCGGCGGTCCGCCTATTCAAGCAAAAAGGCGCTTCACATGGTGGTGAAGCGCCTTTCGAAAGTCGTATCTGGGCCGCTCAGCGCGCGACGATCAGGCCCTTGCTGGTGACGACCACCCAGCGGCCGTCCTGGCGGCGGATCGCATCGACGCGGCCGAGGCCGGGAATGGGATCGCCGGGATAGACCTCGTAAAGCCCGTCGCGGCCCTCGATCAGCGCACCGCCATTGGCGGCGTTGCGCAGCCGCCAGCCTTCGACCGTCGGCAGGCGGCCGACCTCGGTCTTGGGCGCGGCAGCCACTGGGGCCGGTGCGGCGGCGGCGGTCGCAACCTGGGTCGGCGCGATCGAGCCGGTGGTCTCCTTCGGCACCGCTGCTGCGGCCTGCGCAGGGGCGGCGGGCGGCGCGGCGCGGAGCTTGTCGACGGTCTCGGACAGCTTTGCGATTTTGGCCATCGGCTCGGCCTGCGCCTTCTCGAGCTTGTCGAGGCGGTCGTTGGCGCGGTTGAACTGGGTGACACCGGTTTTCGAGCTGTGCTCGACATTGGCCTTGAGCGCGACGAGGTCGGCATCGATCCGGGCGACCGACGCATCGAGCGCGCTGGTGTCGGCGACCTGCACCGGCGCCTGGGCCGGGGCGGCGAAATGCATCATGCCCGCGGTCGCGAGCGCGCCGCTGATGGCGCCGACGCTCGCCGCGATCGCCACCACCGCGGCCATCGCCGACAGGCGGCGCTTGCTGCCGGTCTCACGCGGCTCTTCCGCCTTCACATGCGGGGCAAAATCCTCACGGTCCCAGGAGCGTTCCGACGGCGCCATGACGATGAGCTTGCCGGGCTTCGGCTCAGGCTTGGCTTCGGCTTTGGCTTCGAGCTTCGGCACCTCGATCCGGGATGCCTCGATCTTTGGCGGCTCGACCTTGATCGGATCGGGCTTGACCGGATCAGGTTTGGGCGGCGCCTCATGGTCCGGGGCAATCGAGGGAGCCTCGATCCCAGCGGCCTCGACGGCCTGCGGCGCGGTCGCAGCAGCCTCGACGACGCCGGTGTCCTGGGCAGCCTGCTCGGGCATTGGTTCGCTCACGGCTCAAATACTCCAGTCTGGGTTGACCTTTTGGTAACTTTCATTGCTTGCGAAATCCTTACCTGCGGACCCGCTTACCGAAATTTTAGGAAGTTATCCGGGGCCGAATTTGGCCGGGAAAGTGGAACCGGTGTGGCGGGCGTCAAACAATTCGTAATCGGGTGAAGATGAACGGCTGCGGAATGAGCGCCTCTGTCGCTACCGTCATCCTGAGGTGCGAGGCTTGCGATGCGATGCATCGCAAGTGGAGCCTCGAAGGATGAACGGCCGAGCTGCAGCAGCCGGGCCGTCGCCCTTCGAGGCTCGCCGAAGAGGCGAGCACCTCAGGGTGACGGTGCGAGAGTTGACTTAGCTCCTCGTCACATCACGACCGGCGCATCCGGCAGCTCGTTCGCATGCGATGCGCCGGGCGGAAAATGCCGCGCCAGTTCGCGCGACACCGCCGTGATGCCGGCGATGACGCCGCGCTCGAACTGGCCGGAGCCGAACTCGGCCTCCATCGCGCGGCAGATGCTTTCCCATCCTTCGGCACCAACCTTCGCGTGGATGCCGCGGTCGGCCACGATCTCGACGTCACGGTCGGCGAGCAGGAGATAGATCAGGACACCGTTGTTATGCGCGGTGTCCCAGATGCGCTGATGCGCGAACACGTCGAGCGCGCGCTCGCGGGCCGGCTGGTTGCGGAACAGCGGCGCGCCGTCGAGTGCGCCTTCGACCACGAAGCGGACCTGACCGGAATGGGTGGTCTCGCCCTGCTTGATCGCCTGCTCGATGCGGGCGAGCACGGCCGGCGGAAAGATCTGCTTTGCGTGCCAATGATGCTGCACGAGATGTCTGGCAATGCGCTTGATGCTCATGACCGCTACCAGCTCCCCGAGGCGCCGCCGCCGCCGAAACTGCCGCCACCGCCGCTGAAGCTGCCGCTGTCACTGGAAGACGACCCGCTGCTCCAGCCACCCGACGAAGAGCCGCTCGACCACGAGCCGCCGCGAGAACGGCCAGTGGCCGGCATGATCGCCGAAAACAGATCGGCCACGAACCCGATGATGAAGCCGAGGACTCCGACAGCGATGGCGAGCGCGAAGGAGCCGAGAATGAGCCAGGTCAGCCCTGCGATGATGCCGCCGGTCACCAGGGATCCGAGCAGCCGCCCCAGCATGGCCCGGAAGAACCCGCCCACCCCGATCGAGGCGAACAGCGTCACGATGAATACCGGCGCGAGGTCGTCCAGATGACCGAAGCTCACCGTGGGTGACGGAACCGGCAGCGGCTCGCCGTCGATGACCCGGATCATGCGATCGACGCCATCCGAGATGCCGCCGCCGAAATCGCCTGCCCGGAATTTCGGTGTAATGATCTCATCGATGATCCGCCGCGAGGTGACGTCGGTGAGCGCGCCTTCGAGGCCATAGCCGACCTCGATGCGCAAATGCCGGTCATTCTTGGCGACGACGAGGATCGCGCCGTCGTCGACCTTCTTGCGACCGATCTTCCAGGCCTCCGCAACGCGGATCGAGAATTGCTCGATCGTCTCCGGCTGCGTGGTCGGCACGATCAGGACGGCGATCTGGCTGCCCTTGCGCGTCTCGAAGTCGCGCAACCTTTGCGACAACGCGGCGACGTTGCTGCTGGACAGCGTCCCGGTCTGGTCGACCACGCGGCCGGTGAGCTCGGGGATGGCGACGTCGGCTGAGGCGGGGAGCGCGAAGGCGAGGACGAGCGCCGCAACGAAAGCCGCGCGCCACACCCTCAGTGTCATCGCCCGGCTTGCCGTCTTCGCTGACGCTTCGCCGGCCCAATACCGCTGTGCCCGGCGAAGCCCTTGGCGTAGCCGGGACCGGGCGATCCAGTATTCCAGAGACGCCAGAGGCCTACGGAGAGGCCGCGGCGTACTGGATTCCCCGCTTTCGCGGGGAATGACAGTGGTGGGTGGAGTGAAGACCATTCGCAGAATCGCGCGCGCTTACTTCGACGGTGCCGGCGCCGGGTTGAAGTCCACCTTCGGCGCGGTCGAGATTTCCTTCTCGTTTGCGACCGAGAAGTTCGGCTTCTCCTTGTAGCCGAACATCATCGCGGTGAGGTTGCTCGGGAACGAGCGGATGGTAACGTTATAATCCTGCACCGCCTTGATGTAGCGGTTGCGCGCCACGGTGATGCGGTTCTCGGTGCCCTCGAGCTGCGACATCAAATCCTTGAACAGTGCGTCCGACTTGAGCTGCGGGTAGTTCTCGGTGACGACCAGCAGCCGCGACAGCGCGCTGGAGAGCTCGCCCTGCGCGGCCTGGAACTTCTGGAAGGCGGCTGGATCGTTCAGCACCTCGGGCGTCGCCTGGATGCTGCCGACCTTGGCGCGCGCATTGGTGACGCCCAGCAGCACATCCTTCTCCTGCTGGGCGAAGCCCTTCACCGAGTTGACGAGATTGGGCACGAGATCGGCGCGGCGCTGATACTGGTTCACGACCTCGGACCAGTTGGACTTGATCTGCTCGTCCTCGCTCTGGATCGCGTTGTAGCCGCAATTGGTGAGACTCAGCGAGGCCAGCGCCGCCAGCACGGTCAGGATCTTGCGCATTAAATTTCTCCCGGTGGAATCCTGTAACTCAATATCAGATAGCGATAACGCGGTACCAGCTTTTCGGGTTCATTCCGGGGCGCGAAGCGAGCTATGGTGCGCCCTTGCGCACCTGAAAATCTCGAGATTCCAGGTCTGGTCCTTCGGACCATCCCGGAATGACTGCGCCGGATGAGCGCACCTCAGCCGACTGACGCAAGCCTCTTGCCTATCCCTGACCGACATAGTCAACTCGACGAAACAATAAGACAGAACACCGGGGGAAACGCGATGACCTCGTTCGAGACCATCCTCGTGGAGAGGCCGGATCCGGCGATCACCCGGATCGTGATGAACCGGCCCGAGGCGCGCAACGCGCAGAACCTGCAAATGACCTACGACCTCAATGCCGCCTTCGACGCGGCGGTGCAGGACGATTCGGTCAAGGTGATCATCCTCGCCGGCAACGGTCCGCACTTCTCCTCCGGCCATGACCTGCGTCCCGGCGGCAAGAATGCCGCCGGCGTCGATTTTCCACCGATCGGAAATTGGGGCGGCTTTGCCGAGCCGAATGCCCATGGCCGCTTCGCGCGCGAGCAGGAAATCTATCTCCAGATCACCCGGCGCTGGCGCAATCTCGCAAAACCGACCATTGCCGAGGTGCACGGCAAGTGTATCGCCGGCGGGCTGATGCTGGCCTGGGCCTGCGACCTCATCGTCGCCAGCGACGATGCGCAGTTCTGCGATCCCGTGGTGACCATGGGCGTCTGCGGCGTCGAATGGTTCGTGCATCCCTGGGAGCTCGGCGCGCGCAAGGCCAAGGAGTTCCTGTTCACTGCCGACAATTGGAGCGCCGAAGTGGCGCATCAGCTCGGCATGGTCAACCAAGTGGTGCCGCGCGCGGAGCTTTCTGCGCGCACGCTGGAGCTGGCGCGCAGGATTGCGGCAAAGCCGGCCTTCGCGCTGAAGATGACCAAGGAAGCGGTGAACCGCTCGGTCGACGTGATGGGCCAGCCTGCCGCAATCGACCAGGCTTTTGCGCTGCATCAGCTCTGCCATGCCCACAACCTTCAGGAGTTCGGCATGATCGTCGATCCCTCGGGCCTGCATCCCTCCGTGCGCAAGCCGCCGGCGGCCGCGGAGTAATTGCGATGGATCTCAATCTCAGCGACGAACAAAGGCTGCTGCGCGAGAGCGCGGAGCGCTTCGTGGCCGGAAGCTACGATGCCGATCACCGCCGCAAGATGGCGAACGATCCGCTCGGCTTTAGCCCGGCGGTGTGGAAGCAGTTCGCCGAGCTCGGCTGGCTGGCTCTGCCGATCGCAGAAGAGTTCGGCGGGCTCGGCGGCGGCGCGGTCGAGATCGGCATCCTGATGGAGGCGTTCGGCCGTGGGCTGGTATCGGAGCCCTATGTCGCGACCGTGGTGCTGGGAGCCGCACTGATCGCCAGATGCGGCACCAATGAGCAGAAGCAGGAGAGCCTGCCGAAGATCGCGGATGGATCCTTGAAGCTTGCGTTTGCGCATTCCGAGCGCACGGCGAGGTTCGATCTCGCCAAGGTCGCAACCGCCGCCGACCGGACCGCACAGGGCTGGCGCCTTGCCGGCAGCAAGATCGCCGTGCTCGACGGCCATGCCGCCGATGAGATCATCGTCTCCGCGCACATTCATGATCATCAGAGGCCTTCGGGACGGACCGGCCTGTTCCTCGTCCCCGCGACGACGCCTGGCCTCGTCGTCAGCGACTTTCCGCGCCTCGGCGGCGGGCGCGCCTGCAACCTCGAGCTATGCGACGTGCATCTGCCCGAGGACGCCCTGCTCGGCGACGGCAGCGACGCACTGCCGGCGATCGAATGGGCGGTCGATCGCGCCATGGCCGCGCTCGGCGCAGAAGCCGTCGGCATCATGCAGACGCTGCTGGACACCACGCTCGAATACACCAAGATCCGAAAGCAGTTCGGACGGCCGCTGTCGGCCAACCAGGTGATCCGCCATCGCCTCGCCGACATGGCGATGCAGGTCGACGAGGCGCGCTCGATGGCACTGCGCGCTGCGCTCAAGGCAGATGCCGCGCCAGTCGAGCGGGCACGGGCCGCGTCCGGCGCCAAAGCCAAGATCGGCAAATGCGCGCGCTTCGTCGGCGAGCAGTCGATCCAGCTCCACGGCGGCATGGGCGTCACCGAGGAGCTCGAGGTCGGCGCCTATTTCAAGCGCCTCGTCGCCTTCGACACGCTGTTCGGCGGCAGCGCGCACCACTATGCCCGTCACGCCGAACTTGGCCGCAAGGCCTGATACCGGGAGAGCCTCATGGACCTGTCGTTCAATGCCGAAGAGCGCGCCTTCCAGGACGAGGTACGCAGCTTCATTGCCAAGAATCTCACCGAGGAGATGAAGCGCGCGACCGCGCTGACGCCCTCGGTGTTCTCCGACCCTGATATCGGCATGGCCTGGCAGCGCGCGCTACACAGGCAGGGCTGGGGCGCGCCGGGCTGGCCGGTCGAACATGGCGGACCGGCCTGGACGCCGGCGCAGCGCTGGATCTTCGAGACGGAGTCCGCGCGGGCCGGCGTGCCCAATGTGAATGTCATGGGCGTGAAGATGGTTGGCCCCGTCATCATCGGCTTCGGCTCGCCCGAGCAGAAGAACTTCTACCTGCCGCGGATTCTCTCCGGGGAGGATTATTGGTGCCAGGGCTATTCCGAGCCGGGCTCCGGCTCCGACCTCTCTTCGCTGAAGACGCGCGCGGTGCGCGACGGCGACGACTACATCATCAACGGCACAAAAATCTGGACCACGCATGCGCATCACGCCAATCGCATGTTCGCGCTGGTGCGCACCAGCGACGGGCCGCGGCAGCAGGACGGCATCAGCTTCATCCTGATCGACATGAAGACGCCTGGCATCACCACGCGTCCCATCCTCACCATCGGCGGCGACCACGAGGTCAACCAGGTGTTCTTCGACGACGTCCGCGTGCCCGTGGCCAACCGGGTCGGCGAGGAAGGCAAGGGTTGGACCTACGGCAAATATCTGCTCGAGTTCGAGCGCGGCTCGGGCATTGCCTCGGCCAAGCTGCGCGAGGGCTTGAAGGCGATCGCCGACCTCGCCGAGTCCGACCTGACCGGCCGCGCCATCGACAGTCCCGATATCGCCGCGCGCATCTCGGAGGTGGAAGTCGATATCGACGCGCTTGAAATGACCGAGCTGCGCGTGCTCTCCGCGCTGCAGACCGGACAAAACCCCGGCGCGGTGTCGTCGATCCTGAAGCTGCGCAACAGCGAAATCCGCCAGGCCGTGACGCGGCTCGGCGTCGACGTCATCGGCCACGACGCCCTCGCCGTCGAGCCGATGCGCCCGCTCTACAAGCTCAACCACGAGCCGCCGACGCCGGAGGAGATGCTGACAATGGTGCCGGAATATCTCAACGGCCGCGCCTACACCATCTTCGGCGGCACCTCGGAGATCCAGCGCGACATTATTGCGAAGATGATGCTGGGGATTTGAGGTCTAGGGCTCAGCTCGAGTTGGCGCGGCATCCTCCGCTGTCGTCCCCGCGAAGGCGGGGACCCATAACCACAGGGAGATGTGGTTGCGGGGACTCGGAATTACCAGTTTTGCGCCAAACTCCTCCCTGTGGTGATGGGTCCCGGATCGGCGCGCGCTTGGGCGCGCTTGTCCGGGACGACAGTGGAGTGTGTGGCAGCAGCTAGCGCAATAACTCGACGCTAACCCGCCGCCTTCGCCTCCCGGATCGCCTGCCAGATCTTCTGCGGCGTCAGCGGCGTATTCAGCTGGGTGACGCCGAGCTCGGCGAGCGCGTCCATCACGCCGTTGGTGACGCAGGGCGGGCCGCCGATGGCGCCGGACTCGCCGCAGCCCTTGGCCCCGAGCGGATTGGTGCGGCAGGGCGCGGAATCATCCAGCGTCACCACGATCGGCGGCACGTCGTCGGCGCGCGGGATGCAATAGTCCTGGTAGCTCGCGGTGAGGAGCTGGCCGTCCGCATCATACGAGACGCCTTCATACAGCGCCTGACCGATGCCCTGCGCGACGCCGCCATGGATCTGCCCCGTCACCAGCATCGGGTTCACGGCGACCCCGACATCGTCGACCGTGGTGTAGCGCACGACCTTGGAGACGCCGGTTTCGGGATCGATCTCGACCTCGCAGATATGCGTGCCGTTCGGCCAGCTCGGACCATCGACCTCGCCCTCGGAATCGACGCTGAGCTTGGCGCCGCTCTCCTTTTCGGCGATGTCGAACAGGCTGATACGGCGGTCGGTGCCGACCACGGTCAGCATGCCGCCCTGATATTCGATGTCCCCGACCGAGGTCTCCAGCACGTTCGCCGCCTTCTCGCGCGCCTTCTGGATCAGATCGTTGGAGGAGACCGCGACCGCCGTGCCGCCGACGAACAGCGAGCGCGAGCCGACGCTGCCAAAGCCCATCGCGAGATCGGTGTCGCCTTGCACGACATCGATCTTGTCCATGGCAATGCCGAGCGTGTCGGAGATCATCTGGGTGTAGGTGGTCTGCAGCCCCTGCCCCATCGCCATGGTGCCGGAATGCAGCACGACGCGCCCTTGAGAGGTCGCGTGCAGGCTGACCTTCTCGGTATGAGCGCGGCCGCCGGTCCATTCGATGTAGGAGGTGAGCCCGCGGCCGTAGAGCAGGCCCTTCTTCTTCGCCGCCTTCTTGCGCGCGGCAAAGCCGTCCCAATCGGCCAGCTTCACGGCGCGGTCGAGCATGTGCGCGAAGGCGCCGGAATCGTAAACCTGGCCCGCCGCATTGGTATAAGGCAGCTGCGCCGGCTTGATGTAGTTGGCTTTGCGGATCGCGCGCGGATCGATGCCGATCTTTCGCGCGGCGGCGTCGAACAGGCGCTCGACGATGAAAACCGCTTCGGGCCGGCCGGCGCCGCGATAGGCACCGACGGGCGCGGTGTGGGTCATCACTGACTTCACCTCGAAATGCACCAGCGGCAGGTCGTAGACGCCGGTCTGCACGAACGGCCCGAGCACCAGCGGAATGATGTTCGCCGCACCCGAGGAGTAAGCGCCGGTGCAGCCGATCGACTTGACGCGATAGGCCAGCACCTTGCCCTTCTCGTCCAGCGCAAAGGAGGCAGTCGAGGTGAGATCGCGGCCGTGGGTGCCACCGACGAATTCGTCGGTGCGATCGCCGCGCCAGCGGATCTTCTTGCTCAGCTTGGTCGCGGCATAAGCGACGATGCCGTCCTCTGGATAGAGGTTGGTCTTCTGGCCAAAGCCGCCGCCGATATCGCCGACCAGCACACGCACACTGTCCTTGGGACGCTTCAGCACGGCCTCGGCGAGCACGTCGCGGGTCGAGGCCGGGGTCTGCGACTGCACATGCAGCAGCAGACGGCCGGTCTTCTTGTCGATCTCGGCAATGGTCGAGCGCGGCTCCATCGCCGACGGCACGAGGCGCTGGCTGACGAGATCGAGCTCGACGGTGTGCGCGGCCTTGGCGAAGGCTTCGTCCACCTTGGCGGCATCGCCGTAAGCCATCGCGCCGACGATGTTGTCCGGCGCCTCCGGCCACACCACGGGCGCGCCGGGCTTGACGGCCTCGACAGGGTCGACCACCGCAGGCTGCACGTCATACTCGACCACGATCGCCTCGGCTGCGCTCTGCGCCTCGACGCGGGACGACGCCACAACGGCAGCCACGGCCTCGCCGGCGTAGCGGACGACCTCATGGGCGAGCAGCCGGCGCGGCGGCACCGTCATCGGCTTGCCGTCGGGGCGCTTGAAGATGCTCAGCGTCGGGATGCTGCCGACATCGTCCTTGACGAGGTCGGCGCCGGTGTAGATCGCGGCAACGCCCGGCATCGCGGCAGCCGCGCTGGTGTCGATCGAGACGATCGTCGCATGGGCATGCGGCGAGCGCAGCACGTACAACCACAGGGCGCCGTCGCCTGGCTTGTCGTCGATGAATTGCCCCTTCCCGGTCAGCAGCCGCTGGTCTTCCAAACGCTTGACGGGCTGCCCCGCTCCGAAACGCAAATTGCCGGGAAGAATGTTCATTCCGTGGGGTCCTCGAAATCCGCAAAAACGACCGCGGCGGTTTTAACCGATTTTGCGCGCCAGACAACCGAGCCGCGACACATCTGCAATGCGCGTCTGCCCCCCTTGCGGGCGCGGAATTCGCCGTCAGGAACGCTCGATATCGATGATGCCTACATTGACGTCGCGGCTGTCCGAGCCGCGTTTGACCGTGAGGCGAACGGTCTTGCCCGCTCCGGCCTGCTCGAGCGCATCGGTCAAATCGGAGAGGCGCCGCACCGGCTTCCCTTCCACCGCGGTGATGATGTCTCCGACCGCTCCCGTCGAAAAGTTGACGCCGCGAATCCCCGCCCGCTCGGCGGGGCTGCCGGGGGCCGTCCGCACCACGATGACGCCTTCGACGCCAAGCCGCGTCGACACATCCTCGCCGGCGGCGACGATGCCGATGCCGGGCGTCGGCACGCGGCCGTTGCGGATGAGCTCGGGGACAATCCGGTTCACGACATCGACCGGCACGGCGAAGCCGATGCCGGCATTCGACCCGGACGGCGATATGATCGCCGTAGTCACGCCGATCAGCCGGCCGGCGGAGTCCAGCAGCGGCCCGCCTGAATTGCCCGGATTGATCGCAGCATCGGTCTGGATGACGTTGGCGATCTCCCGGCCGCCATGGGTTGGAAGCCGGCGCTTGAGCGCGCTGATGATGCCAGAGGTCATCGATTGATCGAGCCCGAAGGGGTTGCCGATCGCAAAGGCGGATTGGCCGACCTTCAGGTCGTTCGAACTGCCGAGCGCCACCGGCTGCGGGAGCTCGCGCACGCTGCGGATCCTCAGCACCGCGAGGTCGTAATTGGGCGCCGTGCCGACGAGGTCGACCTGCGCGACTTCACCTGAGGCGAAGCGCACCGCGATCTCGCCACCATTGGCCACGACGTGATTGTTCGTCACGAGATGGCCCTCGCGGTCCCAGACGAATCCCGTGCCGGACGCGCCGCCGCCCTGGCCTTCCTCGCCCATGAGCGGACTCGCCGCCGATTTCACCGCCACCTGAACGACCGAGGGCGACACGCGTTCAAAGATGTCGATGGTCGCCTTTTCGCCATCGGACAGCGGGCCGCGCTGCTCGACGGCGCGTGCGGAGGGCGCCGCCCATGGGGCATAGGAGACCGGGACATGCAGGATTTTCGCGGCCGTGACGGCGAGCAGCAGGGCGGCGAAGGCTGCCGCGGCAATCGCGTAGCGACGATTCATGGGTGATCACCGTGTCTTGTGCTGAATGCGGGCTCTGAGATGCACATTGCATGGACAGAAATCGCTCACGCGGCAACGTCGCAAACGCTCGGAAGTTTCTCGATTGCGCAGGTTGGGACTTTTGGGGCTCCCGCACGAGCGCCGGGGCATATTGCCGCGTGACAACGAGCTATGTCAGCTCGCGCAGCGCCGCCTCCACCACCTTGCGCGCATCGGCCGTCAGCGCCGCCTGCGGCGGGACGGGGTCGCCGACGTCGTAGCCCTGGATCGAAAGCCCCGCCTTGATGCAGGCTGCGAGGTTGAAGCGGGCGAAGGCTTCGTTGATGCGCCACAGCCTGCGCTGCAGCGCCATGGCATCGTCCCAGCGGCCGGCCTTGCAGAGGTCGTAGAGCGCGACACTCTGGCGCGGGATGATGCAGGCCGGTCCCGCCATCCAGCCAAGCCCGCCGATCAGCATCACCGCGGCCGGGATGTGGGCGGAGGCCGAGAACACCCGCAAGGCATCGCCGCAGCGGTTCATGATCGAGAGCAGCCGGCCGGTGTTGGTCGAGGCGTCCTTGATGTAGCCGATGCGCGGGTGCTCGGCGAGGCGCGCGATGGTGTCGAGGGTGAGGTCGGAGCGCTGGAATTGCGGGTTGGTGTAGATGACGACGGGAATGTCGACGGCGTCAGCGATGGCCCGGAAGTAGGATTCGATTTGGCCGTCAGTGAGCGGAAAATACGCTTCCAGGATCGCGAGGATGCCGTCGGCCCCACGCTTCTGGTAGGCTTTCGCTTGCGCCACCGCATCCGCGGTCGAGGTCGAGGCGACGCCCGCAACAACAGGCACGCGGCCCTGCGCGGCTTCGATCGTGGTCTGCACGACCGCGGTGCGCTGCGCGGCATTGAGATAGGCGAACTCGCCGGTCGAGCCCAGCGGCGTCAGCCCGTGCACGCCGGCGCCGATCAGATCATCACAGAGCTTTGCGAGCACGTTCGTCCGCACTGTGCCGTCGGCATCGACGGGCGAGACGAGATAGGGGAAGACGCCGTGGAATTCGGACATGTCGGGGGCTCCGGAAGCTGGCACCCGACGGGTCTTAGCAATGCCCGCCCCCGCGATCAAACCTTGAGCAAGCGTACCCGCGTGCCCCAGGGATCAATCGCCTCCACGCCGTCGGCAAGCGCCGTGACCTTCGCACCGCCTTTGCGCAGGCGCTCTTCCTGCGCGGCGAGCAGCTCCGGCTTGGCCATGACCAGCGAGAACCAGGCGAGACCCGTCATCTGGTCGTCGCGCTGGCCGGCGCCCTGGCTTTGCCAGACGTTGATGCCGAGGTGATGATGATAGCGGCCCGACGACAGGAACGCGGCGCCGCTGCGGCTGCGGGTCGGATCGAGGCCAATCGCGCCATGATAGAAGCCTCCGGCCTGCGCGAGATCGCCGACCCGCAGATGCATGTGGCCGATGCGCATTCCGTCCGGCGCCCTGGCGTAATCAGGCACGCGCGTATTGGTCAGCGACAACAGGTCGGGGATGTTGAGTTCGTCGGACGCCATCTTCACGCTGCCCTCGCTCCATTGCCATTGCGAGGGATCGCGGTCGGCATAGACCTCGATGCCGTTGCCTTCGGGATCGTCGAGATAGACGGATTCGCTGACGAGGTGATCGGCAAAGCCCGACAGCTTCACGCGGTGCGAGGCCGCGTGCACCAGCCAGCGCGCCAGGTCCTTGCGGGTCGGCATCAGGAAGGCGGTGTGGTAAAGGCCGGCGGCATTGCGCGGCTCGATTTCCGCATTGGGGCGGGCCTCCAGCACCAGCAGCGTGACGCCGGCCGTACCGAGCTTCGCCGCAGTCGCCGAGCGCTCCATCACCGTGAGGCCGATCACGTCGTGATAGTAGTCCGCGACCTTGTCGAGATTCTTCACCCGCAGCGTCACCATGCCGACCCGCATCGGCGTTCGGCTGGCATAGGTCGGCCCGCCGCCCTGCGGGGTGCCCTCGGCCCGTGCGGCAGCTGCGGCGGCCATGGCAAGCGAGGTCGCGCCGGCGAGTTGCAGCAGGGTGCGGCGGGTGAGGTCGATGGTCATCGGTCAGGGCTCGCTGAAACTGGTTGAGGCCGTGCGGCGCAATGTCGGGCCGATTGCTACACGTTCCCGTGAGCGGCTCCCAATCACATGTTCGTCGGCCGTAACAGGCGGTGTCCTGACCACCCGGCCAGTTTCGCGATTCCCCGCGACATCCCAGATTGAGGGCAGCTTATAGGAGCCGCCTATGACTGACCCAACTCCCCTGTCCTCACTATCGTCCGCCCTCGCGGATGTGGTGGCGCGCACCGCGCCCGCAATCGTCTCTGTGCACTCGCATCGCTCCCGTGCGACCGGCTTCGTCTGGAAAGGGGGGCTGATCGTCACCGCCGACGAGGCGCTGGCCGACGAGGGCGAGGTCGAGATCGGCCTTGCCGACGGCAGCCGCGTGGCTGCCACGATCGCCGGCCGCGACCACACCACCGACATCGCGCTGCTGCGCACTGAGGCCGCTGCTACGCCGGTCAAGCTCGCAGCAACGGTCCCGCCCCTCGGCGCGTTGTCGATCGTTGTGGCCACCAACCGCGAGACGCCGAGTGCCGCGCTGGGGATGGTATCGGCGTCCGGCAGTGGCTGGCGCTCTCTGCGCGGCGGCGAGATCGATGCGCGGATCGAGCTCGATGTCCGCCTGCGCGGCAGCCAGCAGGGCGGCCTTGCGCTCGATGCATCGGGCGAAGCCTTTGGCATGGCCGTGCTCGGGCCGCGGCGCGTGCTGGTGATCCCGACGGCGACGATCGAGCGCGTCGCCGCCCAGCTTGAAACGCGCGGTCGCATCGCGCGCGGATATCTCGGCCTCGGGCTCCAGCCGGTCCGGCTCGACGAAGGCATCGGCGCCATGGTGATGAATGTCGACAAGGCCGGCCCTTCGGCCGCGGCCGGCATCCGCCAGGGCGACGTCATTGTGGCAGTTAACAACCAGAAGCTGTCAGGCGTGCGCGCGCTGTCGCGAACGCTGGGTCCTTCGAGCGTCGGCGCGGTGGTCGACGTCGCGGCGCGCCGCGGCGGCGAGCCGATCAGCTTCAAGGTCACGGTCGGCGAGAGGCCGGAGGCGTGAGCGAGGACCGGACGCCGGAGATCGTGCTTGCCCTGGAGATTGACGATCCCGCCCTCGCCGATCGCCTGGCGGCCTTGCTCGGCAGTGTCGCCGGGCTTCGCCTTGCCGCGCCCGGCGAGGCTGCCACGGCGACCGTTGTCGCCCGTGATCCGCGCGTGATGCCCGCCGACATCGCGCTGACGCAGCGCGAGCTCGACGTGCTGGCGCTGATGGCCGAGGGTGCCTCCAACAAGATGATAGCCCGCCGGCTCGGCATCTCCGTGCACACCGTCAAATTCCATGTCGGCTCGCTGCTCGACAAGCTGGACGCCACCGGCCGCACCGATGCGGTGGCGCATGCGGCACGCCGCGGCGTGATTGAGCTATGATGTCGCGGGGAAGCGGAGCTCGACCGTCAGGCCCGGCGCATTGTCATGCAGCGCTACGCCCGCGCCGTGAAGGCGCGCGACCGCGGCGACGAGGCTGAGGCCAAGGCCGTTGCCCGGCGTGTAGCGGCTCTGCTCGAGCCGGTAGAAGCGCTTGAAGACGTGATCGCGCTCCTCAGTGGGAATGCCCGGACCATCGTCGGCGATGGCGATCACCGCACCGCCATCGGCGCTGCGGCACGTCACGGTCACCTGCCCGCCTTTGCAGCCGTGCTTGATCGAATTGTCGACGAGATTGGCGATGGCATCGAACAGCAGGTCGCGATCGCCGGTGATCGGCACCTCGCGGTCTCCGGCGAGGCTGAGGCGCGTTGAGACCTGCTCGGCGGCGGCGTCGTAGAGCTCGACGACCTCGCCGGCGATCTCGGCGAGGTCGAGCGCGCGGAAGGCGCCGGTGCGGGCGCGGGTCTCGATCTCGGAGATCCGGGTGATGGAGGCGAACATGCCGAGCACGGCGTCGAGATCGGCGATGGTGTCGCCGATCAGCGCGGCATCCGCCTCGCTGTTGCGTTCGTGGTGATAGGCCTTCTCCAGCCGGCCGCGCATCCGCGTCAGCGGCGTGCGCAGATCATGGGCGACGTTGTCGCTGACCTGCTTGACCTCACCCATCAGCGTCTCGATGCGGTCGAGCATCTGGTTGAGGTTTTCGGCGACGCGGTCCCATTCGTCATGACTGCCGCGCAAGGGGATGCGCTGGTCGAGGCCTGAGAGCATGATGGCGCGGCTGGTGGCGTTGATCTCCTCGATCCGCCCGACCGTGCGCCGCGTCACCAGCACGGCGGCAAGCCCGGCGAGCACCAGCAGCAGCACGGCAACCGCCGCCATTGCAAGCTCGATCATCGCGGTGAAACCGCGGTGATCGCCGGCGTCGCCGACCCGGCTCTCCACATAGGCCAGCGTGCCGAAATAGACATAGGCCATGATCGCCGCGACGATCAGCCCGAACGCCGCGATCGCGATCAGCGCCAGGCGGAAGGTGGAGGAGCGGAGCGTCTTAACCAGGAGCACGGAGGCAATATCCGATGCCGCGGATGGTGTGGATCAGCGGATAGGCCTGGGCATCGTCGACCTTGCGGCGGACGCGCCCGACATAGACGTCGATGATGTTGGTGGAGGGGTCGAAATGCAGGTCCCAGACGTGCTGGAGCAGCATCGCGCGGGAGACGACGCGCCCCTCGTTGCGGACGAGATATTCGAGCAGCTGGAACTCGCGCGGCAGCAGCGGGATCTTGCGGCCGCGGCGGCTGGCGTTGCGCGCGATCAGGTCGATGGCGAGATCGCCGACCCGCAGCAGCGTCTCCTTGGCGATGGTCTCGCTGCGGCGGCCCAGCGCCTCGAGCCGCGCCAGCAATTCGGTGAAGGAGAACGGCTTGACGAGATAGTCGTCGCCGCCGGCGCGCAGGCCGCGCACGCGATCATCGACCTCGCCGAGCGCGGAGATGATCAGGAACGGCGCGGCAACGCCGTCGTCGCGCAATTGCCGCATCACGCTGATGCCGTCGATATCGGGCAGCATCCGGTCGATCGTGATCACGGCATAGTCGCGCGCGGCGCCGTGGCTGAGAGCTTCACGGCCGCTGGCTGCGAGATCGACGTCGTAGCCGGAGGTCGTCAATTCCTCGACGAGCTGGCCTGCTGTTTCCGGATCGTCCTCGACGACCAGGATGCGACGGTGACCTCCGGTCATGCAAAACTCCGCGCGACAATCGCCACCAGACTATCCCGTTCCGGGGCTGGACGGAACCGCCCGGTGGCGATCGCGACAATGGTGCGGTACGGCGATGCGACTACCAATAGTCTCCGCACACATTGACCCATTGCCATCCATAGGGCGTCCAGCTCCTGCGCCAGCAGCCATCGTTGTAGCCGGCGTAAATGAAGGGCGCGCCGAAGACGGCGAAACGACGGAAATGGTGATGATGGTGGAAGCCGCGATGGCCGTGCCAGCCGGCCCCGGCGAAACGCGGCCCGATCGCCGCATGGGCGAAGCGTGCGCCGCCAAAAGCGGGACCGCCGGCATGGGCGAAGCGTGCACCGCCAAAGGCAGGACCGCCGACATGGGCGAAGCGCGCACCGCCCATCCCGCCGGCGCGCATGCCGCCGAAGCCGCCTGCGTGCATGCCGCCACCGAAATGTCCACCGCCGCCGAAATGACCGCCGCCGCCGAAGCCGCCATGTCCGCCGCCGCCACGGGCGAGCACCGGTGAAGCGAGCGCCATCGCCGCGGCGATCGTCACCGCGGTGAGGCCTTTGAGAAGCCTGTTGTTCATCGAAGCATCCTCCTTGCAGTGCGGCGGTTAGCGCGTCGCACGAGGATGATCAGATGAGAGCAAGAGATCGGCGCCTTCAACTTACAAACGCGCCAGATTCTGACGCGAGTGTTAGGGAGGCGACGCTCTATCACTCCCTCTCCCCGTTCTTACGGGGAGAGGGTGGGGTGAGGGGCTGCTTCCGCGAATGTGATTTGAATTGAGGGCGTGTGTGGGAGCCGGGGGGACCATCGATTCGGCGCGCAGGTTGCCACGCCCCTCACCCGAAATCCGCGCTACGCGCGAATTCCGACCTCTCCCCGCAAAGGGCGGGGAGAGGTCAAGATGTCACGCCCGCTTGCCGTTGTTCTTCTCCGCCGCGCGGCGCAGCGCTTCTGCGAGGGCGCCGCCGCCGGAGGATTCCTGTTTTCGCGGGGCGGACGACGTCATGCGGGAAGGGTTGCGCGCGCTGTTGTCGCGCTGCATGCCGGGGGCGTCCTTCTTGGCACCGACCTCGTCGTCGAGACGCAAGGTCAGCGAGATGCGCTTGCGCGCGACCTCGAAGTCCAGCACCTTGACCTTGACGATGTCGCCGGGCTTCACCACCTCGCGCGGGTCCTTGATGTAGGTCTTGGACATCGCGGAGATGTGCACGAGGCCGTCCTGGTGCACGCCGATATCGACGAAGGCGCCGAAGGCGGCGACGTTGGTCACGGTGCCCTCGAGGATCATGCCCTTCTGGAGATGCTTGATCTCCTCGACGCCCTCCTTGAACACGGCGGCCTTGAACGCCGGACGCGGATCGCGGCCGGGCTTCTCCAATTCCTTCAAGATGTCGGTGACGGTCGGCAGACCAAAGGTCTCGTCGACGAAATCCTTCGGCTTCAAGGTGCGCACGATCTCGCTGCTGCCGATCAGCGCCTTGATGTCGCTCTTGGTGGCGCTGAGGATCCGGCGCACCACCGGATAGGCTTCCGGATGCACGCCGGAGGCGTCGAGCGGGTCCTCGCCGCCGAGAATGCGCAGGAAGCCGGCGCACTGCTCGAACGCCTTCGGCCCGAGCCGCGGCACGTCCTTGAGCGCCTTGCGCGACTTGAACGGGCCGTTGGCGTCACGATGCGCCACGATGCTCTGCGCCAGGCCTGAGCCGACGCCCGACACGCGGGCAAGCAGCGGTGCGGACGCGGTGTTGACGTCGACACCGACGGCGTTCACGCAGTCCTCGACCACGGCATCGAGCGATTTTGCGAGCTTGGCCTGGCCGAGATCGTGCTGATACTGGCCGACGCCGATCGCCTTGGGCTCGATCTTGACGAGCTCGGCGAGCGGATCCTGCAGGCGCCGCGCGATCGAGACCGCGCCGCGCAGGGTGACGTCAAGACCGGGCAATTCCTCCGAGGCGAAAGCCGAGGCCGAATAGACCGACGCGCCGGCTTCCGACACCACGATCTTGGTCATCTTCAGCTCGGCCAGCCCCTTGACGAGATCGCCTGCGAGCTTGTCGGTCTCGCGCGAGGCGGTGCCGTTGCCGATCGCGATCAGTTCGACGCGATGCTTCAATGCAAGCTTGCCGAGGATCGCAAGCGACTCGTTCCACTGCCGCTGCGGCTCGTGCGGATAGATCACGGCGGTATCGACGACCTTGCCGGTCGCATCGGTGACGGCAACCTTGACGCCGGTGCGATAGCCGGGGTCGAGCCCCATGGTGACGCGGGTGCCGGCCGGCGCGGCCAGCAGGAGATCGCGCAAATTGGAGGCGAACACGCGCACGGCCTCGGTCTCGGCGGCGTTCCACAGCCGCATGCGCAGGTCGATATTGAGATGCACCTGGATCTTGGTGCGCCAGGCCCACCGCACCGTGTCGATCAGCCAGCGGTCGCCGGCGCGCTTGAGGTCGGCGATGCCGAACCGCTTCATGATCTTCAGTTCATAGGCGCTGGGCACGCCCGGCGGCGGCGCCTCGGCCTCGGCCTGGATCTGCAGGTCGAGAATCTCCTCCTTCTCGCCGCGGAACATCGCGAGGATGCGGTGCGAGGGCAGCTTGGTCAGCGGCTCGGAGAACTCGAAATAGTCGGCGAACTTCTCGCCCTCGGTCTTCTTGCCGTCGCGCACCTTGGAGGCCATGCGCGCATTGGTCCACATCTCCTCGCGAAGCGCGCCGATCAGGTCGGCGTCCTCGTCGAAGCGTTCGACCAGGATGGCGCGGGCGCCGTCGAGCGCGGCGGCGGCATCCGCAACGCCCTTCTCGGCGTTGATGAAGCCTTCGGCCACCACCTTCGGATCGTTGGTGGGCTCCGCCACCAGCTGGTTGGCGAGCGGCTCGAGGCCGGCCTCCTTGGCGATCTCCGCCTTGGTGCGGCGCTTCGGCTTGAACGGCAGATAGATGTCTTCGAGACGGGCCTTGCTGTCGGCGGCGAGAATGGAGGCCTCGAGCGCCGCATCGAGCTTGCCCTGCTCGCGGACTGATTCGAGGATGGCCTTGCGGCGATCCTCGAGCTCGCGCAGGTAACCCAGGCGCTCCTCCAGGGTGCGCAATTGCGCGTCGTCGAGCGCACCGGTCGCTTCCTTGCGGTAGCGGGCGATGAAGGGAACCGTGGCGCCGCCATCGAGCAGCGTCACCGTCGCCTCGACCTGCTCCGCCCGAACCCCAAGCTCCTGCGCAATTTTCTGGTTGATATTTGCCACGCGAGAATTCCTCTATCCAAGCACGCAACGCGGGGGCGAACCACCGGCCACGGGACGCCGCTTATGGACCAACCGGGGTTGATTCATCAAGGTACTGCGGCGGACCGTCGACAGGGGATTTTTTGTCGAACCGATGCGATCTCGCCACATTCGTGGGGACGGCGCGCGAACACCCTCGCGGATCCCGGATGCGCCTGCGCGGGCGATGACACCGAGTGTATGCGGCAGACACGGTGCCGTAGGGTAGGCAAAGGCGCACCGCGCCGTGCCCACCAAATTCAAACGCGGCACGAGATGCGTGGGTAGCTTCCGCCGTCGCTCTTCGAGCTATGGCGGACAAGTCGCTTTGCCCACCCACGACGCCGGTTGTATGTTGCAGACATGCCTTCACCTCCTCGCGGCGCTTCCGCCCGAGCTTTGCGCTCCGCATCGCGCCCTCAACGAAAGGGCGCAGGGAAGGCCGGGCGCCGGCTGGCACCCGCGGGTCCGTCGTGCGATGAGATGCACACGCAATGCACAACGGATCAACAGGTGAAGCCGAAACGTCCGGCCTTCCCTGCGCGATGTTTGACGGCCTATGGCGCGCTCTCCCCGGAGACGAGTTCCTGCTTGCCTCCGTCACCTCACGGATGGCGGCGCGCTTCGCCCGGTCGGGCTCGGCGCACCTCCGCAAGGCTTGGCTGTAGCAACGACAACCAGGACCACGCGATTTGGCCGTACGCATCAGCGCCGTTCGTCCGCACGAAGCCTGGACCTCACGGGGGTCATCCCGCCCTGCTCCCGCCTCTCGTGCACGACGCTGCGCGTCCACCGCTCCCCGATCCGCGGCTCGTGACGACGTACGACCGCCCCTTTCGCCGGATCAGGATGGGCGACACATACGCCGAAACCGAATTTCGGTAAAGTGGAATATTTTTGTGCGCGGCAATTGACAGCGGGCGACACAGGACGATGGCGCGTAGCCGGGATGGAGCGCCAGCGTAATCCGGGACGGTGCCAGATGCCGGGCGAGCGCCCCCGGATTACGCTGCGCTCCATCCGGGCTACAGGCTCCTCCGGGTTGCAACGATCGGACAACTGCCGGATTGGGATGACGCCGCCTTGCGACCTCTCCGCCCCGTGCAACCCTGCCCCTCGTGCCGGCTCAGTTGATTCAAGCGGTCCCTTGCGAAAAAGGTGGCGCCGCATCTTAAGGAGATCAGGACTTCATGACGTTGCCGATGAGCTGGACGGAATGGGCGCAGCACGATGGCGTCGCGCTGGCGGGGCGTGTCCGCAAGGGCGAGCTGACGGCGAAGGAGCTGGCGCGCCAGGCTGCCGCGGGTGTCGCCAAGGTCAATCCGGCGCTGTCGGGCGTGGTCGAGCTGTTCGAGGACGTGATCGCCGATCCCGCCAAGGACGGCGCCAATCTCGCAGGTCCGTTCGCTGGCCTGCCCTTCCTGATGAAGGACCTCGGGCCGACCATGAAGGGCCGGCTGCAGGAAATGGGCTCGCTGTTGATGAGCGGCAATCGCGCCGCGGCCGATACGTTCCTCACCGGCAAATTCCGCCAAGCCGGCCTCAATTTGATCGGACGCACCACGACGCCGGAATTCGGCGTGTGCTCTTCGGCCGACAATCCCGCCGTCTATGTCACCCGCAATCCCTGGAATACCGACTACACCACCTGCGGCTCCTCGGCGGGCAGCGCCGCGATGGTCGCGGCCGGCGTGGTGCCGATCGCGCATGCGACCGACGGCGGCGGCTCGATCCGCATTCCCGCCGGCGTCAACGGCAATATCGGGCTGAAGGTCTCGCGCGGCGTGTTCTCGCTGGCCCCGCACATGTCCGACCTCACCGGCCTCGTCTCGATCCAGGGCTGCCAGTCGCGCAGCGTGCGCGACACCGCCGCCTTCGTCGATCATGCGCGGGGGCCCGCGCCCGGCGAGTTCATGCCGTTCTGGACCACGGCGCAGCCTTATTCCGAGATGATCAAGCGCGATCCCTCGAAGCTGCGCATCGCATTGTCCCATACATGGGGCAACTACACCGCGACGCCCGAGATCGCAGCCGAGTTGGAGAAGGCCGGACGCTTCCTCGAAGGCCTCGGCCATCACGTCGACTATGCGCTGCCGGAGATCGACCTTCCCGCTGCATTCGAGGCGCAGACCACCTGCTACATTTCGAATTTCGCCGTGGTGATCTCCAACATGCTCGCCGCCCGCGGGCTGGAAAAGCCGCCGGAAGATCTGATCGAGCCGATGAACATCCGGATCTGGGAAGCCGGCCGGCACACCAGTTTCGCCGAGCGTGCCAAGATGCAGGGCGTATTCAACACCACATCGCGCGGCTTCGGCGCCTTCTTCGAGCAATGGGACGTGATCCTGACGCCGATCACCGCGCTGCCGACGCCGAAGGTCGGCACCAGGGAATATCTCACCATTTCCGACAATCCTGATGTGCGCGACTGGTTCGACAATCTCTGGCGCTTCTTCGCCTTCACGCCGCTGGCCAATCTCTGCGGCATGCCGGCGATCTCGATGCCGATGGCGACGCAAGACCACGGCCTGCCGCTGGGCATCCAGGCCATCGCCAAGCAGGCCAATGACGGCCTGCTGCTGCAACTCGCCGCCCAGATCGAGCGCGCGCTCGACGGCAAGTGGAACGGCGGCAACACCGCGAAGGTGCATGTGACCAAGGCGTGAGCCGCCGCCGCTTCTTGCTCTAGCCCTTGTCCTTGGCACTCGCTTGCGCGATGGCCTTGTCCACGCGCCAGCGCGATACGTCTTGCTCGGCGAGCAAGCGCACCGCCGGGCTTCGCGTTTCCGGAAAGAGAGCAGCGAGTGCATTGGCGCCGGTCACGGCGGGATTGCCGACCTCCTGGGCGTGCAGCGCAGCCCGGCGGTCGACGCGCTGAAATGCAGCGGTCGGCGCGGCGGTGCCGGTCTCGATCACAAGGTGGGCGAGCTCCCTGTCGAGATAATCGGTCAGGCTCTGCCTGAGCACGCCAAGATCGGCGTTGCAGGCCTGCAGGACGAGCACGGCATCGCCGTCTTCGGTCAACGCCAGCAGAAGGTGTTCCAGCGTT
Organism: Bradyrhizobium sp. WSM2793; assembly: GCF_000379585.1. Lineage (NCBI taxonomy): Bacteria > Pseudomonadati > Pseudomonadota > Alphaproteobacteria > Hyphomicrobiales > Nitrobacteraceae > Bradyrhizobium > Bradyrhizobium sp. WSM2793. Next base: position 172,533 of record NZ_KB902773.1, read on the forward strand.
GCAAACTGATGGCGGCGTCGGTCGGCAAGTTCAAGCGCCCGCCGGCGCGTGGCGACATAGGCCGGTGTGAGCGGACGAGACGACGCATCCAGCCGTGCGCCGATCGTTTCCAGCCGCTTCACGGGATCGAGGATCGCCAGCAGCTCGTACTTGTCCTTGACCGACAGCTTCATCCGCGTCGCCATTGTGTCCGCGATATGCCCGATGTCGCGCGTCTGATCGAAGAACGACCAGACATCCGGCATGAGCAGGCCGTGGGCTGCGGCGTAATCCTCGAAGCGTTGAGCGGTTCGGCGGACCAGGTCAGGCGCGTCCGCAGCCTGGCTCTCGGGCAATTCGGAAGCCTCGGACCGATAACCGTTGTTCGTCGCCGCGAAGCTGCGAAGCCCGACGCGACGAATTCCACGCGTCAAGCACCCTGATCGAGCCGTCAGAGAGCCGTTCGAGCTCGACCAATTGAGCGAGCAAACCGACCTCGTAGACGTCGGCAAAACGCGGCTCATCGACGGTCGCGTCGCGCTGGATCGCACAGACAATCTCGCGAGCGCTCTCGAACGCATGGTTGAGGGCGAGCGCCGTGTTCTCGCGCCCGACGAACAGCGGAAAGGTTGCGTTTGGAAACGGCACGAAATCGCGCAACGGGACCGCCGGATAGATCGCGGTCGAACTCTTGAGCTTGACGATCGGCGCGGCCGCGTCGCGGCGCCCGGCCTGGAGCATTGCCGACAATGTGTTCCAGTCGGCAACGCCCAGCATTCTCGACACTAGTTCGAGGCTTTCGCTGTGACTGAGGGGGACAGCCTTCGTGGTCAGGGATTCGCGCAGGGTCTGCGCCATAGCCTTGGCATCGCGAAAATCGCGCATCGGTTCGTCCTTTGCATGAGCGATCCAGATGTATCAGGCGGTTGCGTTGCTGACCCGGACGCTCGGGCAAAGGGGGAGGCCGATGAAGGCTCGATACGTTCACCATTCCACAGAGGGTGCAACCGGCAGGTCGTATCAACCTGCACGGAAGGTGGCGCAAAGATAAATCGCTGTCAATTGCGATCTCAATTCTTCACCGCCGGTATCTCCTCCGTCACCGGCTGCTGCTGGCCCTGCCGGTACATCGCCAGCGCCTTGTCGAGGGCTTCGCGCAGCGCCAGCGCGGCGGCCACGCTGCAGCGAAGGTGCGCGGTCTGGATCACGTCGACCCTGACCGCGGCACCGACCGGCATGAGCAAGTTAGCGGCGAGCTCGATCTGGATCGCGCCGTTGTGATGACCGAAGCAGGACGCGCCATCGAAATAGATGATCGGCGCCCGCTCCGAGCTGGAGCTCGAAATGGTGACGGGCCCCTGATTGTTGGCAGGCGTTTCGGGGTCGGCCATGGGCGCTCCTTGCGGCTAGTCGGCGAACGGAGCGCCCACCATCGGTGCTTCGGCCCGCTCTGTCGAGGCCAATTCGGGGTTTTGCGCGGCGCCCGACACTGGTCTAGAACATCCCCATGAGCACCATACCGCCCACGCTCCCATTCGAGGAACTCGCCGACGCCATCAAGGGCCGCCGCTCCGATTACGGCCATATCAGCGGGCTCCAGCTCGACCGCTTTGCACCAGCTGAGGCCTGGTCCAGCCTGCCCTACCGGCCGGTCTTCGTCGGCGACACCGAGACCGGCGTGCTGCATGGCGGCGTCGTCACCGCGATGCTGGACGAGAGCTGCGGCATGGCGGTGCAACTTGCGCTCGACGGCACGCGCGCGATCGCCACCCTCGACCTGCGCATCGACTATCAGAAGCCGGCGACGCCGGGCCTCGACATCAAGGCGCATTCGGTGTGCTACCGCACCACGCGCTCGATCGCCTTCGTGCGCTCCACCGCCTATCAGGAGTCCGAGGACGATCCGGTAGCGACTGCGACCGCCTGCTTCATGATCGGCGCCAACCGCACCAACATGCTCGCCGACCGCAGGATGGATGCGCGCAGCATCCCGGTGCTGGAGGCGCCGGAAGATCCGGATGGCCCCTTCGCGCGCAGCCCGTTCGCGCGCGCGCTCGGCATCCGCGTCAATGACGACGGCACGCTGACGATGCCGTTCTCGCCAATAATCATCGGCAACCCGATCCTGCCCGCGATCCACGGCGGCATGACCGGGGCCTTCCTCGAGACCACAGCCATCATCGGCGTCGCGCGCGAGCTCGGCGCCGCCGCGCCGCCGAAGCCGATCGGGCTCACCGTCAACTATCTGCGCTCCGGGCGTGCGCTCGATACGTTTGCCAACGTCTCGATCGTGAAGCAGGGCCGGCGCATCGTCGCCTTCGAGGCGCGCGCCTGGCAGGACGATGCGGACAAGCCGATCGCCACCGCCTTCGGCCATTTCATGCTGCGCCCGACGCCCGGAAGTGACGAGGAATAAGCGCATTTTGACTTGACGGCCGCAGCCCCGGCCACAACGATAGCACGTCCCCGCGAGAGGTATTGGATTGCGGCATCCGCTCGACATCGTCGCCATGTTCGCCGCACTCTGGCTGCTGGCCTCGATGATGCTCGACGCGTTGACGCCGAAGGAGCTGACCGCGATCATGATCGGCGTGGCGATCGGACCCGCGATCGTCATCACCGCCGTGTTCTACTACCTGCGCTGCCCGCGAACGGACTTTGCGGTGATGTTCGCGGCGCTCTGGCTGATCTCGGACATCGCCATCGCCTTCGTCTCGCCGAAGGAGCTGCCGCACTTCCTGATCCTGCTCGGCTTCGTGCCGGCCCTGCTGATCGGCTCAGTGATGCACTGGCAACGCTTCCAGAACCGCCACGAGCGACTGCCCGCGCCGTCGGTGAAGCGGGGCTAACGCGGCAGCAGATTCGTCTTCGCGAGGTCGAGCACCTCGTCGCCGCGGCCGTTCATCACCGCGCGCAGGACCCAGAGGCTGAATCCCTTGATCTGTTCGGGCGTGATGGTCGGCGGCATCGACAGCTCCTGCTTGGCGGTGACGACGTCGAGCAGCGCGGGCCCGTCATGGGCCAGCATCTCCTTGACCGCACCGGGGAGCTCGCCGGGGTCCTCGACGCGTTTGGCGAAGATGCCCATTGCGCGCGCCATCGCCGCGAAATCGGGATTCTCCAGGTCGACATTGGTGTCGACGAAACCCGCCGCCTTCATCTCCAGCGCGACGAAGCCGAGCACGCCGTTGTTGAAGATCACGACCTTCACCGGCAGCTTCATTTGCGTCAGCGTGATCAGATCGCCCATCATCATGGTGAAGCCGCCGTCGCCGGAGAGCGAGATCACCTGGCGGCCGGGCTGGGCGGCCTGCGCACCGATCGCCTGCGGCATGGCGTTGGCCATCGAGCCGTGCACGAAGGAGCCGACCAGCCGGCGGCGGCCGTTCATGTCGAGATAGCGCGCGGCCCACACCGTGGGCGTGCCGACATCGGCGGTGAAGACCGCATCGTCGGATGCGTGGTCGCTGATGACCTTTGCGAGATATTGCGGATGGATCGGCTTGCTGCCGGGCGTGCCCTTGGCCAGCGAATCCAGGCCCTCGCGCGCCTTCTTGTAGTGCGCGACGGCGTCGTCGAGATGCTTGCGCTGCGTCTTTGCTTTCAGCAAGGGCAGCAGCGCCTCGATGGTCAGCTTGACGTCGCCGACGAGGCCGAGATCGATCTTGCAGCGTCGTCCCAGATTTTCCGGGCGGATGTCGACCTGCGCGATCTTCGCATCGGTCGGAAAGAATTGCTTGTAGGGAAAATCGGTGCCGAGCATCACCAGGGCGTCGCAGGCGTGCATGGCGGCATAGCCCGAGGAGAAGCCGATGAAGCCGGTCATGCCGACGTCATAGGGATTGTCGTACTCGACATGCTCCTTGCCGCCGAGCGCATGCACGATCGGACTCTTCAGTGCTTCGGCGAGCTGCATCAGGGGCGCATGCGCGCCGGCGCAGCCGCGGCCGCAGAACAGGGTGACGCGCTCGGTGCCGTTGAGGAGTTCGGCGAGCGCCTGCAGCTCATCGGCCTGCGGCACCACCTTCGGCGCCGACAGCGCGAGTCCGCGCGTCGTCGACAGCGCGCGCTTGGGCGGGCTACGGAATGCGACGTCGCCGGGCATGGCGACGACGGCGACGCCGCGCAGGCCCACCGCCGCGCGGATGGCATTCTCCAGCACGTAAGGAAGCTGGCTCGGGTCGGACACCAGCTCGCAATAATGGCTGCACTCACGGAACAGGTTTTGCGGATGGGTCTCCTGGAAATAACCGCCGCCGATCTCGGCGGTCGGGATCTGCGCCGCGATCGCCAGCACGGGAACGCGGCTGCGATGCGCGTCGAACAGGCCGTTGATCAGATGCAGATTGCCGGGACCGCAGGAGCCCGCGCACACCGCAAGGCTTCCGGTCATCTCGGCTTCGCCGGCGGCGGCGAACGCGGCGACCTCCTCGTGGCGGACATGGATCCATTCGATCGTGCCGCGGCGGCGCAGCGATTCGGTCAAGGCGTTCAAGCTGTCGCCGACGATGCCGTAGATGCGCTTGACGCCGGCCTGCTCGAGCGTTGCCACGAACAGATCGGCCACGTTGTTGATCGCCATGTCGGTCTCCTGATTCAGCCAGTCACATAATGCGATGCGCAAAACGTCAGCATCGCGACACTATGTGGCACAATAGGCCATGTCAGGATCACGGCTAGTTTATTGTCCGTTCAATCTTTCTGAATTGCCCGATCGTAAGCCGCGATCGTTGCCTTCGCGCGCGCAGCGACATCGGCCGCGCTCATGCCGGGCTTGTAGAGGCTGGAGCCGAGCCCGAAGGCGGTGACGCCGCCCCCGATGTACTCCGCAAAATTCTGATCGGAGACGCCGCCGACCGCGGCAATCATGACGCCTGGCGGCAGCACGGCGCGGATCGCGGCGATGCCGGATGCGCCGAGCACGTTGGCCGGAAAGAATTTCAGGCCCGATGCGCTCGAGCGCGCCGCGAGCAGCGCCTCGGTCGGCGAGAACACGCCAGGCAAGGTCACCATGCCGTGCTGATGCGCACGCGCGAGCACCTGCGTGTCCACATTCGGCGAGACCATCAGCCTGCCGCCGACGTCGTTGAGACGATCGACATCCGCGGTGGTCAGCACCGTGCCGGCGCCGATCAGCACGCCTGAAGGCGCCTGCTTCACGGCCGTTGCGATGGAACGGAACGGATCGGGCGAGTTCAGGGGAATTTCGATCGCGGTCATGCCGGCCTCGATCAGCACGGCGACGATCGCCTCGGTCTCCTCCGGCTTGACGCCGCGCAGGATCGCAACCAGCGGCCGCTTCATCGGCGGAAAGGGAACGCTCATCTCAAAAGTCCTTCTGCTTCGTCCAGATGGCGGCAGCCGCCATCGACAGGCCGCGGCGGACGGCCTCATCCGCGTCGACCGGAATTGCGTTGACCGACAGCGCCTCGAACGCCAGCCGGTACAGCATCGCAAGCCGCCCCGATGCAATCAGCTCGACGCCCGCTTGGGGAACGGGGCCGGAGAGCCCCGCCGCCAGCTCGGCGCCGATCAACGTGCCCGACAGCGTCTCGCGCGCCGCGGCCGGCGTGCCGCCGAACAGCAGCTGGCGCGAGCGCGCGCCGAACAAGTGATTGGCGACAAAGGCGGGCGCCTCATACGCGGCTTTCACCGCCGCCTTGAAGCTCGCGACATCCTCGGCCTCGTCGGCGCCGGCGACCGCGAGCGACAGGATGGTCTCGCGCGAGACGGCGCTGAACAGCTCGCCTGTCATGAAGGTGGAGAAGCGTTCGACCACGCCGTCCTTCACGCGCACCCATTTCGAATGCGTGCCGGGCATGCAGACCAGCGCCTCGCCCGCGGCCTTGAGGCCGAGCGTGCCGAGCAGCTGCGTTTCCTCGCCGCGCATCACGTCCGGCGCTTTTGTCTCGCGCTGCGCGATGCCGGGCAGGATGCGGATGTCGCGCGCTTCGCCGGGGACGCGCACGGCCTGTTTCAGGATGGCCGCCAGCGGCGCTGGCGTGTCGACATAGCCGGCTTCGACCCAGCCGTCCCTGGCACCGGCCATGCCGCAGACGAGAACCGGCAGATGATCCGGCGCCTCGATCGCCGCAAGATGCGATCGCAGCACGGCGGAAAAGCCGGCCTTCGCCGCCGCCAGCATGCCCTCGCCGCTGCGCCGCTCAGTCAGCACCTCGCCGGCACGATCGACCAGCCACAGCCGAAAGCTGCTGGTGCCCCAGTCCACCGCGACATAAGCGGGTTCGGTCATGCGAAACTGTCCTCGTCTCACGGCTGGGACGCCGTCTCGCGACAGTGAGACGACGTCTTGCGGGTCTACCGCCGAGATACCGGCTATTGTGCGGGCAAACCAGCCCTTTCTCCGCAATTCGAGGCTCCGCCGTGCTGGCACAGCGCTTGCTGAAGCTTTGTTGCTCAACTCCGTCAACGCGCGACAAGACGCGTCAACATCAGATGAGGAAACCCATGGAGATCGGCTATTTCACGATGCCTTCGCATCCGCCGGAGTGCGGCCTGAAGGAAGGGAACGACTGGGACCTGCAGGTCATGCGCTGGCTCGACGAGCTCGGCTATCAGGAAGCCTGGGTCGGCGAGCACCACACCGCGCCCTGGGAACCCAATCCCACGCCGGACCTTCTGATAGCGCAGGCCTTGATGCAGACCAAGAAGCTTCGCATCGGGCCGGGCGGATTCCTGCTGCCCTATCACCATCCGGCCGAGCTCGCCAACCGCGTCGCGATGCTCGACCATCTCTCCGAGGGCCGGCTCAATTTCGGCGTCGCAGCTTCGGGGCTACCGAGCGACTGGGCGATGTTCAACGTCGACGGCATGAGCGGGCAGAACCGCGACATGACCCGCGAGGCGCTGGAGATCATCCTGAAGCTGTGGACCGAGCCGGCACCCTTCACTCACAAGGGCAAATTCTGGACGGTGACCAAGCCGGACACAATGTTCGACTTCCTCAAGCCCCACATCAAGCCGTTGCAGGCGCCGCATCCGCCGATCGGCGTTGCCGGGCTGTCGAAGAACTCGGACACGCTGAAGCTCGCCGGCGAGCGCGGCTTCATCCCGATGAGCCTCAACCTCAACCCGGCCTATGTCTCCAGCCATTGGGACTCGGTCGAGGTCGGCGCCGCCAAGACCGGGCGCAAGCCGAACCGGCAGGACTGGCGCCTGGTGCGCGAGGTGTTCGTCGCCGACACCGACGAGGAAGCCTGGAAGCTCTCGACCGGCGACATGATGGGCCGGATGATGAGCGAGTACTTCCTGCCGCTGCTCGGCCATTTCGGCTTCAAGGATTATCTCAAGCACGCCCCCGATGTCCCCGACAGCGACGTCACGGTCGAATATTGCGCCAAGCGGAACTGGATCGTCGGCTCGCCCGCGACCGTCGCCGAGAAGATCGAGAAGATCTACGACGAGGTCGGCGGCTTCGGCGTGCTGCTGGTGTTCGGCTTCGACTACAAGCACAAGGCGGAAGCCTGGCACCACTCGCTCTCGCTGCTGAAGAACGAGGTGATGCCGCGCCTTGCGCATCTCGGCTCCGCGAAGAAGGCGGCTTGACGCCCAACGGGTGCGGCGCAATCGTGTCGCACCCGCTTCTATCTTCGGAGATTTCCGCGTGACGGTCGACGCCAATCCTCTCGACGCAAAGGATTTCAAGCAGGCGATGCGCCAATGTGCCGGCGCCGTCGCGCTGGTCACGGTCGGCGCCGAGCACGGCAGGCGCACGGGGTTGACGGTGACGTCGGCCTGCTCGCTGTCGGACTCCCCACCGTCGCTGATCGTCTGCGTCAACCGCAACGCCAGCGCACATGCGCGCATCCGCGAGGAAGGCGCGTTCGCGATCAACTTCCTGCACGAGGACCACGCCCTGCTCGCGCTGACCTTCAGCGGCCAGAAGGGCGTCAACGGCGACGACCGTTTTGCGTTCGGGCAATGGACGCGCGGCGCGACCGGCGCCCCGGTGCTGACGGATGCGGTCGCCGCATTCGACTGCGTGCTGGCGCAGGAGTTCGAGACGACGACGCATTCGATCTTCGTCGGCGAAGTGCGCGGCGTGTCGCATTTGGCGTCCGCAGCGCCACTGGTGTACCTGCGCAGCAGTTTTCACACGCCGCATGAGATGCGCGAAACGGTGACGGTCGGCGACCTCGATTCACGGCATCTGAGCTGGACGGATTTTTCTTAATCGTCACTCTCGCTGCGAATACAGTATCGTAGGGTGGGCAAAGCGAAGCGTGCCCACGTACTGCAACATTCGGTTAGAGATGGTGGGCACGGCGCAAGCGCGCCTTTGCCCACCCTACGATTCCGAGCCAGCGGAGAACGCGCGCCACGTGCAGCTGATCCCTACTGCGCCGTCTCGATCTTCAGGTGCTTGATCTTCCGATACAGCGTGGCGCGGCTGAGCTTCAGCGCGCGGGCCGCCGCCGTCACGCGGCCGCCATGCTGGCGCAAGGCTTCCACGACCGTGGCGCGCTCGGCGCTTGCAAGATCCGGCTCCGCCGCCCGTCCTCCGAACGGCGGCAGATCCAGATCCGCCTCGGTGATGACCCCGTTCTCCGCCGTGCAACCGGCGAGCCGCAGCACGTGGCGAAGTTGGCGCATGTTGCCGGGATAGGAATAGGCCGAGAGTTGCGACCACGCCTGGTCCGAAAGCCTGCAGTTCGGCGCCTCCTCGCGCGCGATCTGGCGGATGACGTCGTCCCGGTCGGCACGCTCGCGCAAGGCTGGCAGCCGCACCTCGAGGCCGCGCAGGCGGAAATAGAGGTCGGCGCGGAAGCCGCCTTCTTCGGCCATGCGGCCGAGATCACGGTGGGTTGCGCTGATGAGGCGGATGTCGACGGCCACAGGCTTGAGCGCGCCAAGCGGCCAGACCTCGCGGTTTTCCAGCACGCGCAACAAGCGAGTCTGCAGCGCGATCGGCATATCGCCGATTTCGTCGAGGAACAGCGTGCCGCCGTCGGCCTGCACGATCAGGCCCTTCGAGCCGTCGCGCCGCGCGCCGGTGAAGGCGCCGGCCTCGTAGCCGAACAGCTCGGCGTCGATCAGGCTCTCCGGCATCGCCGCGCAGTTCAGCGCCACATAATTGCTGCGCGCGCGGTTGCTGGCGGCGTGAATGGCGCGCGCGAACACATCCTTGCCGACGCCGGTCTCGCCATGGAGCAGCACCGGCAGATTGTGATCGCCGATGCTTCGGAGCCGCTTCACGCTTCTGATCAGCCCGGGATCGCGGCCGGCGAGCCGATGCAGGGCGTCGAAGCGATCGACAGGTGCATCGCGGCGCGGTGCGAGCGGGCGCGCCGATGATCTCGCCCGCAGCGGCGGCGCAACATGCCCTCGCCCTAACGCACTGCCATCGGCGCGGCGCAACTCGACCGTCTCGTCCGCGCCGCGGCCGGCATGATGATCGAACTTGACGTAGCGCGACAGATCGATGCCGGATGCGATCAGGCCGTCGGTGAGACCCAGCAGTGCGCGCGCCGAACGGCAAGCGCCGACGATGCGGCGATCGTCGTCATAGGCGAGCAGACCGCTGCCGCCGTCGCCCGGCACGGTCGCGATCCAGGCGTTGCGGAAATGACCGCGGAAGATCGCACCCTCCATGCGCCGCGTCGCCTCCATCGTCACCGCGAGCGCGAGCTGATGCGCAGCGCGCTCGAGATCCTCTCGGCATGAGGTGATGTTCACGGCACCGGCGAGGCGACCGGCCTGGTCGAACAGCGGCGCCACGGCGCAGGAGAACATGTGCCACTGCGCGCGAAAATGCTCGTCACGATGCACCAGGATCGGCTTCTGCTCCGCGAGCGCGGTGCCTAGCCCGTTGGTGCCTTCGAAAGCCTCGGAAAAATTCGAGCCGGTATAGACCTTCCAGCGCATGAAGATTTCAGTATCGGCCGGGCCGGGCAGCCGGCTCCACAGCATCGTAGCGCTAGGGTCGGCGAGATTGACGCAATAGCCGGCCTCGCGCAGCACCCGCGCGAGGTCTTCGAGCTCCGGCGTCGCGAGCTGGATCAGCTGCTCCATGGGTTCGGCGACATGCCGGACCTCGGCCTCGGTCAGCGTCTGCGGCGGTCCCTGCCGGGCGGGGTCGAGCTTGTGGCTGATCAGGCAGCGCCGCCAGGAATCGGCAATGCGCGAAGAGGCATCGACGTCGGCCAATTGATTGGCGACGGACAAGACACGGGCGACATGGTTCGAGGCCGACAGGCTGGCCATCGCGGACGTCTCCACCCTGTATTATTGTGCAAAGTCTGGCACCACAGGCGGGGATGTCAATCGGGAACCGGGAACGAGGATGAAGGCACACGGGCCCAGCGCCGTCATGGCCGGGCTTGTCCCGGCCATCCACTCGTTACCGCGGATGCGAAAGAACGTGGATGCCCGGGACATCTGGCGCGAAGACGCGCTTCGCGCTTCTGCCCGGGCATGACGATTTGGATAAAGAGTGCCTTAAGCGACTCGTGCTTGCTGCACCGCCCTCACCACGTGTCGATACACGGCCGCTTCTTCCCGACCCTGGCCGCCGGCTTCGGCACCGAACGGAGTCCGGCCATGATCCAGCGGCGCGTCTCGGCGGGGTCGATCACGTTGTCGATCTCGAATACCGATGCGATCGAGACCGCCTTGCCGTTGGCATAGAGCTCGGCGACCTTGTTGCGGTAATAGGTCTCGCGCTCCTCGGGATCAGTGATCGCCTCCATCTCCTTGCGGAAGCCGAGGCGGACGTAGCCCTCCAGGCCCATGCCGCCGAATTCGCCGGTCGGCCAGGCCGCGGTGAAGAACGAGGCGTGGAAGCCGCCGCCGATCATCGACTGCGCGCCGAGACCGTAGCCCTTGCGCAGCACGATGCCGAACAAGGGCACGGTGAGGCTCGCGCCCGTGACGAACATGCGCGAGACATGGCGCACGATCGCGGTCTTCTCGGCTTCCGGGCCGACCATGAAGCCGGGCGTGTCGCAGAGCGAGACGACGGGCAAGTCGAACGCGTCGCAGAGCTGGAGGAAGCGGGCAGCCTTATCGCCGGCATCGGCGTCGATGGCGCCGCCGAGATGGCGCGGATTGTTGGCGATCAGGCCGAACGGCTTTCCTTCGATGCGGATCAGCGCGGTGATCATGCCGACGCCGTAGTCGCGGCGCAGCTCCAGCACGGAATCCTTGTCGGCGACGAGGTCGATCACGCTGCGGATGTCGTAGACGCGCAGCCGGTTTTCGGGGATGGCGCGTCGGAGCAGGCGCTGGTCGGCGGCCTCCCACTCCGTCACCGCGCCCTGGAAATAGGACAGATACTTTTGCGCGACGGATGTCGCCTCCTCCTCGTCTTCGACGAGGATGTCGATGACGCCGTTCGGCGACTGGAACGAGACCGGGCCGACCTCGGCCGGATGATAGACGCCGAGACCGCCGCCTTCGATCATCGCAGGGCCGCCCATTCCGATCGAGGCGTTCTTGGTGGCGATGATCACGTCGCAGCAGCCAAGCATCGCGGCGTTGCCGGCGAAGCAATAGCCGGAGACGACACCAATCACGGGCACGAGGCCGGAGAGCCTTGCGAATTGCACGAAGGACGGACCGTCGAGCCCGGTCATACCGAGCCGGTCGGTGTCGCCGGGCCGGCCGCCGCCGCCTTCGGCATAGAACACCAGCGGCACGCGCCAGTCTTCCGCAAGGGTCAGCATGCGGTCGATCTTCTTGTGGTTCATGTGGCCCTGCGTGCCCGCGAGCACGGTGTAGTCATAGGCCACAACGATGCAGCGCGCGCCCTCGGGTCCGAACTTCTCGTCATTCACCGTGGCGACGCCCATGACGAGGCCGTCGGCCGGCGTGTTCTTGATGAGATCGTCGAGTTTGCGCCGGCGGCGCTGCGCCGCGATGGCGAGGCTGCCATATTCCATGAACGAGCCTTCGTCGACGAGCTGGGCGACGTTCTCGCGCGCGGTGCGCTGGTTGGTGTTGCGGCGGCGCTCGACCGAGGCGGGGCGATTCCCATCCAGCGTGTTGGCCTGGCGGGCGATCAGCTCGGCGAGGTCGGGGCGGACGTGGTCGAGATCGATGTCGGTTTCCGCCGCTGTGCTGTCGGCCGCAACGTCGAGCGGTTCCAGATAGAGGATTGCCTCGCCATGCATCAGCGTGGCGCCATCACTGGCAACGAGCGTCATGACCCGGCCGCCCTGCTCGGCCATCACCAGATGCTCCATCTTCATGGACTCGATCACGGCGAGCTGCTGGCCGGGGCGCACGATCTCGCCCTCCTTCACCTGAATGGTGACGATGGTCCCCTGCAACGGTGCGGCGACCATCACCGTGCCTTCGGGCACCACTTGCGCGATGTGCGTCTCGGCACCGTGAACGCCACTTCCTTCGGTTGGCGCAAAATAAAGCGGCTTGGCCGCGCCATCGGCGGCATCGACAAGCTTTGCGATATTGCGATCGATGAAATCGGTCGCGATATGGTTGGTCCTGAAATCAGGATGCGCCAGCACCGCCTGGAGGAAGGCGATATTGGTGACCACGCCGTCGATCCGGAACTCGCGCAGGGCACGCGATGCCTTCGCGACCACATCATGCCAGGCTTCGCCCGGCGTATGCACGATGACTTTCGCCAGTAGCGAGTCAAAGGCCGCGCTGGTCTTGTAGCCGGCGTAACCAAAACTATCGACACGAACTCCGGGGCCTGATGGGGGCTCGAAAACGGCGAGCACGCCGCCGGTCGGATGCGTCGCGCCGGTCTCATCCAGCGTTTCCATGTTGACGCGGAGCTGCATGGCATGGCCGCGCGGCTTCGGGATCGATCCCTGCGCAAGGTCGAGCGAGGCGAGCGTGCTGCCCGCCGCGACCGCGAGCTGGGCGCGGACGAGGTCGAGCCCGAGCACCTCTTCGGTGACGGTGTGCTCGACCTGCAGCCGCGGATTGGCCTCGATGAAGGCAAAACTGTCCTCGGCCGTGCCGTCGACCAGGAACTCGAACGTGCCGAGATTGTCGTAAGCCGCCGCCGCCGCAAGCTGCTTCGCTGCCTCGATGATGCGGCCGCGCAAGGGATCACTCAGCGACGGGCTCGGCGCCACCTCGATCAGCTTCTGGTGCCGGCGCTGGATGGTGCATTCACGCTCCCAGAGATGAGAGATCGCGCCGTGACGATCGCCGATGATCTGCACCTCGATATGGCGCGCCTGCCGGATCAGCCGTTCCGCATAGACGCCGTCGAAGCCGAAGGCCGCCTTGGCCTCGGACTGGCAGCGTGCATAGGCTTCCGCGAGATCGGCCGCGCTCTCGACCACGCGCATGCCGCGCCCACCGCCGCCGGCCATGGCCTTGATCACGATCGCAGCATGGCTGCCGAGCGAAGCGAAGAACGCCGTGATCTCCTCCAACGAGGACGGCCCGCTGGTGCCGGCAATGATCAGCACGCCGCAACGCTTTGCCAGTTGCCGCGCCGCGACCTTGTCGCCGAACAATTCGAGCGCCGCCGGCTTCGGCCCGACGAAGGTGAGGCCCACGTCCGCGCACGCCTTGGCGAATGCGGCGTTCTCGCTGAGGAAGCCGTAGCCGGGATGCACGGCATCGCACCCGACGCTTTTCGCCGCCGTCACCACCGCATCGATGTCGAGATAGGCCCGGGCGCCGCGGCCGGGGATTTCGACCGCCTCGTCGGCCACACGCACGTGCAGCGACAGCGCATCATCAGTAGGATGGATCGCAACGGTCGCGATGCCGGCATCGGCCGCCGCGCGCGCGATGCGGATGGCGATCTCGCCGCGATTGGCGATCAGGAGTTTCTTGAACGACATCGTCTCTCTCATTCAGACAGCAGCAGGAAGATTCGAATCGAGGTCCTGCTTCTTCACCTTGCCCGTCGCCGTCAGCGGCAGGGCATCGATAATACGCACTTCCGGGATCTTGTAGACGGCCATGCGCTCGGCGCACCAGGCGCGCAGATCTTCCGCAGAGATGGTGCCGACCGCCTCCGGCTTGAGCTGGATATAGGCCACCGGCACCTGGCCCTTGTCAGGATCGTCGCGCCCGACCACGCCCGATCCCAGCACTTTCGGATGCTGGCCGAGCAGCGCCTCGATCTCCGGCGGAAACACGCTCATGCCCTTGACCTTCAGCATCTCCTTGCGGCGGCCGAGGAAGTGCAGAAAACCGTCCTTGTCGATGGTGCCGATATCGCCGGTGCGCAGCCAACCGTCGACGAGCGACTCGGAGGTCGCCTCCGGCTTGTTCCAGTAGCTCTTCAGCAGCGACGGCGTGCGCACGCGGATCTCGCCTTCCGCGCCGAGCGGCAGCAATGCGCCGGTCTCGAAATCGGTGATCTTGAACTCGGCGCCGGGGACCGGCAGGCCGACGAAGATCGGCTGATTGTTGAGGTCGAAATCGTTATCCTGGAAGCCCGCCGTGAAGGTGTTGGAGGTGTGGGTTTCCGTCATGCCCCATGCCGCCTCCATCAGGATCGTGCCGGTCAGACCCTTCCAGCGCTTGCGATAATCGGCGTTGAGCTTCTTGACGAAGGAGACGACGCGGACCTGCTGCAGCGACGACAGATCGAACTCGCTCCAGCGCGGATGGTCCATCAGCTCGACCGCGCCGTCGACCGGCATCGCGGTGATCGTGACCTTGTACTTGTCGATCGCCGCCATCGCGCCGACGGCATCCCAGCGCGCCAGCAGCACCAGCGTCGCGCCGGAGAACAGCGGGAAGATCAGGCCAAAGTTCTCGCCGGCGATCCAGAATTCCGGAAAGAACGACAGGAACACGCTGCTCTCGTCGGACAGCACCGAGATGCCGTAATTGGCCGCGGCCGTGTACACCATGTCGCGATGGGTATGGACGCAGCCCTTGGGCATGCCGGTGGTGCCGCCGGTGTAGTTGAGCGCGGCAACGTCATCGAGCCCAGGCGGCGGCAGCGGCATAGGCGTGGGCATTGCCGCCAGCGTCGGCAGCAGATCGGTCGCGCCCGGGACCGCAACGCGCGGCGCGCGGATCGAGTCCGGCGTGGGGAACGCGGGCGTTACCGGAATGACGTCGGCGAAGCTGGTGACGATGATTTCGCGCAGGCGCACCTCGCCTTTCACCTGCTCGACGACGGGGACGAGCTGGTCGAGCGCCACGATTATTTCGGCCTGGGTGTCGTTCAGCTCGTAGGACAGCTCGAACGCGCGCGACAGCGGGCTGACGGGGACATGGATCGCGCCGAGCTTCAAAATGCCGAAGAACACGATGTGGAATTGCGGGCAGTTCGGCAGGAACACGGCGACGCGGTCACCCTTGCTGACGCCCTTGGCTTGCAGCAGCGCCGCAAAACGGTCGCTCTGCCGGTCGAGCTCCGCGTAGGTGGTGACGTGGCCGTAGAAGATGATTGCGGGCCGCTCCGGGCTGCGCTTCGCCCAGGCGCGCAGATATTCCGTCAAGGGAACTTCGCCGTGCAGATAATTCGGCGAACGCGGCATGCCGTTCGGCCAGGCCTTCTCCCACAGGCCACGCAATGTGGCGAGATAATCCTTCTCGTTGAGGCCCGTGCTCATGACGTCTTTCCCGTGTTGCTTTTCTTTTCGAAGGCACGCACGTGCCGTCAATCGACATCGCTACACGTCGAGCACGGCAGAGGTCATGTCAAGAAAAACAGCATCGGCGTCGCGGCCGATGCCGCGACGCGGAAAAAGAAAGTCTCTCGCAGCGCGTTTCGTTACGCTGCGCGCACGCCCGCGACGAAAGCGCTGACCTCGTTTTCGAGCGATTGCAGCTTCTGCGTCAGCCGGCCGCTCGATTGCAGCACGAGGCCTGCGGCCTGGCCGGTCGCCGCGGTCGCGTCGGTGACGCCGGAGATGTTCTGCGAGACCTGATCGGTTCCGGAGGCAGCCTCCTGCACGCTGTGGGCGATCGCCTGCGTCGCGGCGCCCTGCTCCTCGACCGCGGCGGCGATCGACGAGGAGATCTCGTTGACCTCCATGATGGTGGCGCGGATGCTCTCGATGTTGCCGACGACCTGGTTGGTCTCGGCCTGGATCGCGGTGATCTGCGCGCCGATCTCGTCGGTCGCCTTCGCGGTCTGGCTCGCCAGCGACTTCACTTCGCTCGCAACCACCGCAAAGCCCTTGCCGGCTTCGCCGGCGCGCGCCGCCTCGATGGTGGCGTTGAGCGCGAGCAGATTGGTCTGCGAGGCGATCTGGTTGATGAGGTCGATGACCTCGCCGATCTTGTGCGCGGCCGCTGCCAGCCCCTGCACGGTGTCGTTGGTGCGCTGGCCGTCGGCGGCGGCCTTGTCGGCCACCGTCGCGGCCTGTGCGACGCGCTGGCTGATCTCCGAGATCGAGGACGACAGCTGGCCGGCGGCGGAGGCCACCGTCTGCACGTTGCTCGAGGCTTGCTGGCAGGCGGAGGCGACGAAGCTCGCGCGGTCGGTCGCCTTGTCCGCGGTTTCCGACATGCCCTGCGCGGCCTGCTGCATCGCGCGCGCCTCGTTGAAGACATCGCGGACGACGGCCTGGACGCTCGCCTCGAACTTGCCGGCGAGGTCAGTCATGGCCTTGCGCTTCTCGTCGTCGGCCCGCTGCTTCAGCTCCTGCTGCTCGGCATGCATGCGGCCGACGGCCGAGGCATTGTCCTTGAACACGGCGAGCGCCTTGGCGAGCGCGCCGACCTCGTTGTTGCGGTCGGTATAGGGCACCTCGAACGCGCTGTCGCCGGCGGCAAGCCGCTCGGTCAGCGCGGTGATTTTTGCCAGCGGCCGGGTCACGCTGCGGCCGATCACGAAGGACGCGCCGAGAACCAGGACCAGCACGGCCAGACAGACATAGCCGAACGTCGTCGCGGCCTGGCGGAAGACGGCGTCGACATCGTCGAGATAGATGCCGGTGCCGATGATCCAGCCCCAGGGCGCAAAGCCCTTCACATAGGAGATTTTCCCGACCGGCTGGTCGAAGCCGGGCTTCGGCCAGAGGTAGCCGTAGAAGCCCGCGCCCTGCTTCTTGACGACGTCGACGAAGCCCATGAACAGCGCGTTGCCGGCGGGATCCTTCATGCCGGAGAGATCCTTGCCGTCGAGCTCCGGTTTGATCGGATGCATGACCATCTTGGGGGCCATGTCGTTGATCCAGAAATACTCGACCTTGTCGTAGCGCAGGCTCTTGATCTCGGCGATCGCGGCGGCCTGGGCCTGCTCGCGCGGGAATTTCCCCTCGCTCTCGAGCTTTTGGTAGTGGGCGAGGATGCCGTAGCCGACATCGACCATCTGCTGCGTCTTGGCCTGGCGATCGGCGACCATCTGCGTGCGCAGGGTCGACAAGGCGATCGGTGCCAGGGCGATCATGCCGAGGAGGCTGATGCCGACAATCAGGACCAGCTTGAAACTGATGCGGGAGAAAATCATCGGAGCTCACGAAATTTGGCGGGACAGACATGCCAGATTATCCCGATCCCCTTAGCAAAGCTTTAAGCATTCGGGTTCCCAGGCGGCCGCCGAAGCCCGGCGGCCGCGCACGGTTTTCGCACCCTCGCGGCGCCGCGCCCGTCTTCGAATATAAACCTCTTCAAAACTAGAAGACCTCGATATCACCCCTGCGAGCGTTGACTTGGAGAGGGCTCCGGCAGAACGATCGATGCAGACAATCAGCGCCAGCTGTGGCGTGAGCGCAGCCAAGGGCCAGAGGTTTCATGCATCAATCGACATCATCAGGATCTCTCGACCTTCCCGCGCTCAGTGCGGCGGAACGGCTCTTCATCTGGGGATTCCGGGCCAAGGCACGCAGCGGAGGCGCCGTTCCGACTGCAGCCGATATCCAGGAGGTGTACGACCATTTCCGCGTGGGCGATGCCGTGCTCTCGCTGGAATCCATCATCGAGATCTTCGCCTGCACGGCCCATACCGCGATCGAAGTGCATTGCCCGACCTGTCCGCGCATGTCGGACAGCGAGCGCGGGATTCTGCAGGCCATCGCCGCGGCCCAACAGGATCGCATCGACATCGTGCGCGAACGATTCGAGAGCTGGCTGCCGCCGGTTGGCGCCGATTGGGCGCTGGCGCCCGTGCGGGGGCTCGCCACGATCTTCCGCATGGCAGGCCTCATCCTGCCCGACCGGCAGGTGCGATCCCTCGACCATGACCGCACCATGGCGATGAAGAGCTGGCTGGTCGGAAGCCCGACATTGCACTGACGAGATCGGTCATGACCTCAGCTATTTGCGCCTCGGTGCCGGACGCCGGCCCATCGCGTCTCTGTCCGCTCCAGGCCGCGCTTGGAGCGCGCCCCTGCGTCGACAGCTATGATGATTTCTGCCGCGTCGCGCTGTCGCTGTTCCGCTTCATCGGAGCGGCCTACACCACCGGCGCCTCCGATTGCTGGGAAGCCGCCTATCGCTTTGCCGACGAGGCGCCTGATATTGCCGATAGTCCGCTGCTGGTCGCGCGCGTGGCCGCGCTGGTCAGAATCTTGCGCAGCGGCCGGCCATGCGAACTGTGCTTCATGCCGCCGTCCTGTCGTCGGCTGTCGAAGGACGAGACGGAATTGATGCGATTGCTGGCGGTCGCGCGGCGCAAGCAGCCGGGCGAGCTCGAATCCATCGTCTGCGCCTTCGTCGGCTCGGCCAAGGAAGCTGCGGCGACGCGGGCGGTCAACGCGCTGGCCTTGTGCTGAGGGCTGTTGTTTGCGCATGATCTTTCCGGAAAACCGCTTCACACTTTTCCGGATCATGCGCTAGCCGCCCTTCCTGCCGAGCAGGAGATCGATGGTGTGCGCAGCGATCTTGCGCAATTGCGGCTCGTCGCCGAAGGCACGTTCGAGCACGGCGAGACCGCGCGTCACGGTGACGATGTGCAGCGCCGCGGCCCCGGCATTGCCGTTGAACTCGCCGCGCTCGGCGCCTGCCGACAACGTGTCCTGAACCAGTGCTGTGATGCGCGAGATAAGGCCCGCAAATACCTGGCGCGCTTCTTCGTCCAACCCCTCTCCTTCCGCGGCGCCGAGCTCCATCAGGCCGCGCGTGGTCGGACATCCGCGCGGCGGCGTGCCCGAGCGAAAGTTGGTGATGGTCAGATCGAAGAAAGCGGTGAGGCGCTTTCGCAGGCCGCCCGTCCCGAGCGCCTTCTGCAGCGCGAGGAGATAATCCTCCGCATAGCGTTCATAGGCCTGCAGGAACAGCGCTTCCTTGCTGCCGAAGGCGTTGTAAAGGCTGCCGCGCTGGACGCCGGCATCGCGCGCGATGTCCGACAGCGAGGTGCCGCGCACGCCCTTGCTCCAGAACTGGTCGAACGCAATGCGCAGGACATCGTCATGGTCGAATTCGCGCGGCCTCAAGCTCGGCTCCTTTGGGGAAGTATTTGACACGACGTCAAGAACATGCTTTCTCGACATCGTGTCAAAAACCAATTGGAATTGATAGCCCGTTTCAGCACTGGACCGAACAGCGGCGTACGCATTCGCCTTGCTGGTCGGACCCGCATGCAAAGGGACGCGCGATGCCTCTGCTCCACATCTCGATGCGCGCCGGCAAGCCGCAAGCCTACCGGCAGGCGATTCTCGACGGCCTCTACCGCGCCATGCGCGAGGCGCTGAATGTGCCCGTGGACGACGCGTTCATGGCCATCACCGAGCATGAGCCGGCGAATTTCCGCTGCGGCAATGCCTACGGCGTCGAGCGCAGCGACGACGCGGTGCTGATCCAGATCACCGTGTTCGCCTCGCGAACCCCTGAGCAGAAGAAGGCGCTGTATCGCCGGATCGCGGACCTTCTCGGCGAAAGCCCGGGCGTCCGGCCCGAGGACGTGTTCGTGAACGTGCTCGATGCCCCCAAGGAGAACTGGTCCGTCGGTCATGGGCTGGCGCAGTTCGCGTGAGCTGGGCGGACCTGCCGGTGCCCTGCCGATCGAGGATTGAGGCGCCTGATACGCCCTGCGATCGGCGCGGATTGCCCTACTCGCCAGCAACGCACGCTTCCATGATGCCGTCGAGCTCGGCTTTCGACAGCACCCCGAGCTCGGCGATGAAGACGATCCGTGCGCGCGGCACGCCCGGCGCGGGCGCATCGCCCGGGGCGAGCGTGGCGCGGCCGGCGGCGAATTGAAACACCATCTGGCGGCCGGGCTGCTCGACCGTCTCGAACAGGCCTTTCGCACGCGCCAGCTTCGGCGCGAGACGGCCGATGGCCTGCTGCAGGCGCGGCAGCGAGATCGGGCGGTCCGAGGTCCAGCTCAGCGTCTCGAAGCGCTCTTCTGCCGGTCGTTTCGGGCCCGGATCACGCGGCGCGGGCGCACGCTCGACGTTCGCGGGGAACAGGAGCGCGGACGGAATCTCGCCATGTGGCGCATCGACCACCACGGCGGGAAGGCGCAAGGCGCGGATGGCTTGACGCATCCGCGCCCCCGCGCCCTCGTCCGCCAGATCCAGCTTGGTCAAGGCCACGATATCGGCGACGCGCAATTGCGAGCGCTGGAGAGCGTCGTCCAGGGCGGCCGGCGGTGTCGCGGCGTCGATCACGCACAGCACCGTCTCCAGCGGCGCCTCGCGCAGGATCACGGGGTCCATCAGATTGCGGACGATGTCGGCGGGATCGGCGACGCCGCTGGTCTCGATGACGATGTGTTCGGGCTTCGGATCGCGCCGCAGCAGCGTCGAGAGCGTGCGCAGCAGATCGCCTTCGAGCGAGCAGCAGATGCAGCCATTGGCGAGACTGACCACGCCGTCGCTGGCGCCCGCGATCAGCTCCGCATCGATGTTGATGGCGCCGAAATCGTTGACGATCGCGGCGATCCGCCGTCCCTCCGCATGCGCCAGGAGATGATTCACGACCGTGGTCTTGCCCGCCCCCAGAAAGCCCGTCACCAGGAGAATGGGGACCGGCACGGGTCAGCCCCCGACCACGGGCCGGCGCACCGGCTGACCCGGACGCGCCGCGAGGTCCAGCACGCCGTCGCTGATCAGCATCTGGCCGCTGACCACGAGATGCCGCACGCCTTCGGACGGACGGTTCATCGCCGTGAAGGTCGCGCGGTCCGAGAGTTTTTCGTAGTCGAACACGACGATGTCGGCGTCCGCGCCCTTCGTCAGCCGACCCTTGGCGCGCATCGCCGGCGTGCTCTGCGACAGGATTTCCGCCGGGATCAGCGCGCATTTGCGCACGCCTTCGAGCAGCGACACGGTCTTGCGCTCGCGCACCCATTCGCGGATGAAGCGGGTGAAGCAGCCGGCCGAGCGCGGATGCGAGGTGGCATCGTCAGGCAGCGGCCAGGCATCGCCGGTGTAGGTCTTGCCGTCCGACGTCGTCCACGGCATCGCATCGGACGCGATCGCGCCGCCGGGATACAGCACCGACATGTCGAGCAGGTCGCGGTGATGCGAATTGTTCTCGATGTCGAGGATGTGCCAGAGCACCAGCGAGGACGGCTCTTCGGCCTGCGCCTTCAGGAGCTCCTCGCGGTCGTGGAAGCGATAGCCGTCGGTCACGCGCTGCACCGAGTCGTAGCCGGTGCCGTTGCGTTCGACGAATTCGGGGTCGCTGAAGAAGGCGGCGGCCAGCACGGTCGAGCCGGTGCCATAAGGATAGGCCTCGACCGTGATGGGCAGGCCCTGCGCCTGCGCTTTCGCGATCAGCACGCGGCAACGCTCGACGTCGGTCTTGCTCGACGAGTTGAAATGGCAGATGTGCATGTGCGCGCCGGTGGCGCCGGCATAGCCGATCAGACGGATATAGGCTTCCACCGCACTCTCGGGGTCGATGCGCGACATGAAGGCGACGTGGGTGAAGGTCGGCACGTCCTTGGCGGCGGCGAGCTGGCAGACCGCGGTCAGCTCCTGCACGCCGGCGCCCGGCGCGTAGGCATTGAGGATGCCGATACCGATGCCGCCTTCGTCGAGACCGCGCCCGAGACGCTCGAGAATGCCGGCGACCTCCGCATCACTCGCCACGTTGTCCATCCAGCGGCGGTCGCGCATGGCGTTGCCGAACGCCTCCAGCGAACTCTCCGCATTGGAGCCGGTCATTGCGCCGATGCGCGCAAACGCCCAGTTGGTGGCGGCGCCGTAGTTCAGCACGCGGCCTTTTCTCGCCTGACGCTCGTACCAGGACCCGACCGGCAGCACGCCGGCCTCGAGATCGAGCGTCGTCGTCACCCCGTCGAACGCCTGCATGCGGTCCGCCGGGATCGATTGGCCATGGGCGTGCAGGTCGATGAAGCCGGGGGCGACCACGAGCCCGGTCGCGTCGATCACGCGCTCGGCGCCGCCGAGGCCCGTACCGACCGCGGCGACCTTGCCGTCCAGCACCGCCACGTCACCGACGGCGTCCATCCCACTCGCGGGATCTACCACCCGGCCGCCAGAGATCACCAAGCCGCTCATATTGTCACTCCCTCCACGTCGAAATCGCATCAAGGCAGATTCCGGAAGCGACGACCACCTCCACTGAAGCCGACGCATCATGCTCGCACGGAAGGTCATTTCGCAGGCAACCCGCGGACGCGCGCCCGCGTCCTCGCGGCATGTTTTGCCCGAGTGATGCTGCTCTCCTCACCCTCTCGAAGGAAAGGGCGCAGGGAAGGCCGGGCGCCGGCTGGCACCCGTAAAGACCCCCGTGCTGAACAGATTGCACACGCAATGCACAGGGGAGACACAGGGCAGCCGAAACCAGGCCTTCCCTGCGCGATGGTCTGACGGCCAATATGCCGCGCTCTCCCGGGAGCCGAACTTTCCTTCTGGCCTCCCTCGCCCCGCGAATTGGATGATGCAGTCTGCCCGGTTGGCCTCGCTCGCATCTCCGCGAAAGGCTTGACCGTAGCAACGACGGCCAGGACCACACGGTTTTGCCGTACGCAGGCCATCCGGCTTCGCCAAGAGGCTCCGCCGGACATGGGCGCCGTTCGTCTTCGCAGGTCACGCATGCTCACGAGGTTCTCTCGCCCTGCACACGCAAGCTCCGCCTTAACGCCGCCCGCGTCCACCGCAACTCCCAGCCCGCGCTCGAAACGACGTACGACCGCCCCTTTGGTGGGCTGGAATGGCCGACACATACGACAAATCCGAATTTCGGTAAAGTGGAATATTTTTGTGGAGAGGGGTTGACAGCGGATCGGGCTGTTTTGCCCGACGGTACAATTTGTCTCGATCTTCCCGGGATGAATTGCAAAAGGCGTCGCTTCGTTAGATCAAGCTGCTTTGGTATATTGTGACCCAATCAAATTCTGTCACGGGTACCCGCATGACAAATGCGCGCAAGATAGGACGAAACGATCCCTGCCCCTGCGGCAGTGGCAAGAAGTTCAAGAAGTGTTGCCTCGACTCGGAAAGGTTGGACGATCTGTCATCCGATTCGCCCCAAAGTGTGCAGACACCGAGCGTTCTCCGGTCGGCGCTTCAAGACGAAGAAGCGCTCCCGGCGTACGATCCATTCACGGAGCCAGACCCGGATCTGTGGGTTGTGCTGGACGAGGAGGAACGGATTGATCTCGTGATGGCCTACCATCGGCGCGTCGGAATCCCTCTTCCGCGGGAGAAAGTGCACGCTATTCTTCATGTGATCGTCGAGAGCCAAATTGCCGATCCCACGCTGCCGGTGCGTAGCGAGGCGCAGTGGTTGATGTCCGAAGGACTCGATCGTCACGAAGCCATCCATGCGATCGGCTCGGTGCTTGCCGGACACATGAACGAGCTGATGCGCGAGACCAAATCGGGCGATGACAACGTCGAGACGAAGCCCGATCAGGACCCGAATGAGACTTATTTCGCCCAGTTGAAACTACTGACGGCGGATGAATGGCGTCGGTCGGGCTGACCGGCGTATCCAGGTTCGATATCGAGCTTTCTCGAGCCTGGACTCGCCTCCACACAAACCGGCTTGCCTTCGCGGCATTAGCCACTGAGCAGGCGTTACGCGAGTGGTGCGCGCTCCATTCGATCGGGATTATCGGCTGATCTGGACCGCGAACCGGCTCCGCCGTCTTCTCGCCTGCATTGTCATTCAGTGAGCTAGGCGGGGCGGCGTGAGGTGGGCAAAGTTCCCAAAGGTTCCCAGTGATCGTCCGACGTCCTCTGCAACGCGACTCCCGTCATTCCGTTTCGCGCCGCGCTTTCCTCGGCGGACTTATGTCGGCAGGGAGCGCCCTCGCGCTCGGCGGATGCGCCGGCCTTGGTGCGACCGGCGCGCGCTTCGACGCCTCGTCCCTCTCCGTTGACCCGACCGTGCTTGTCACCACCACGCGCAAGCCCGTCAACGGCGCCCGTGCCAAACCCTGGTTTGGGCCGGAACGCGCGACGGCCATGACGGTCGCGCGGGCCAAGCTTGCGGCGCCGGACGAGAGCCGTCTTTCCCTCGCCTCCGTTGGACTTGGCGATTGGCGCCTTGATCGGGTCGAACCGGTGCCGGACGCTGGCGATCTTGCTGCGCAAGCCGGGACAGGAGACGTGCTGATCTATGTGCACGGCTTCAAGCAGACATTCGAGACGGCCGTGCTGGACGGCGCCCATCTCTCCGACGGGATCAAGTTCCGCGGCCGGACCATGGTGTTCTCCTGGCCCTCCAAGGCCGGCCTGTTCGACTACGCCTATGACCGCGACAGCGCGATGTGGTCGCGCGACGATTTCGAACGCGTACTCTCTGCGCTGGTGTCGGCGCCAAGTGCCGGCCGCGTGCACATCGTCGCCCACAGCATGGGAACCATGCTGACGCTCGAAAGCCTGCGTCAGCTCCATGCGCGATACGGCGACACCGTGACGAGCAAGATCGGCGCGGTCGTGTTTGCCGCGCCTGATATCGACATGGACGTGTTCTCGTCGGCGATCCAGCGCATCGGCCCGCTGGCCGGCAAGATCACCGTGATCGCCGCGACGAACGATCGCGCACTCGCACTGTCGGGACAGCTCGCAGGTGGCATGACGCGGGTCGGCGCGGCCGAGAAAGCGGTCATCGCGCGGCTCGGCGTGCGTGTGGTCGATGCCTCCCAGGAAGGCTGGGGCATCATCAACCACGATCTGTTCCTGTCGAATTCGGAGGTGCAGAAGGTGATCCGCCGCTCGATCGATGGCACGACGGCGTAAGAGAGAGGCTGTGCCGAGCCATGCGCGAAGCTTGCCCCTGAGTGCCAGTCTCGACCGATGGCGCTCCGCGCAGAAGAAAACCGCGAACGCTGAATTGCAGCTTGCGGATGGAAGACCTATGTTGGGTCTCTAGTCAGGCAGCCGCCCATCGTATGGCGAGAGTCTGCAGGGTCGACCTCGCGGTGGATGGTTTGCATTCCGCATCGGAGGTGATGCCATGGCCATTGCTCCCACGCTCCAGAAATACCTCGCCGCTGAGAACATCCAGTACGAGGTGATCCCGCACGAACTCAGCATGACGTCCGCTCGAACGGCCGAGGCATGCCATATCTCGGGCGACCGCCTCGCCAAGGGCATCGTGTTGCGGCGCGACGGCGGATACATGCTGGCCATCCTGCCCGCATCGCATCACCTCCGTCTGTCGGACCTGAGGACAAGCCTCGGCGACAATGTCCAAATGGCCAATGAAACCGAGGTCAATCGGCTGTTCAGCGACTGTGCACACGGCGCGGTTCCCGCCGTCGGCAAATGCTACGGATTGGAAATGATCATCGACGACAGCATCGAGGCACAGCCAGACATCTATATGGAAGCCGGCGATCATGAGACGCTGCTCCATATGGGTCACGCGCAGTTTGCGCGCCTGACGGCCAACGCCCCGCACGGGCGCTTCAGCGCGCATGACTGAGGTTTTGTAGACCGCCGATTGCCGTTGCGATCCTGGGCGGGAACTCTGGCCGTGAGGTCGCCGTCATACTGTTCCGCGGGGTGGCGGCGAGAGTGTCTGCGCTTGTCTGGTCGGAGTTCGGAAGATTGGGGTGCCGTTGCATTGCATCAACGCACTTGAAACCCACGAACGGAGGCTCGCCATGAAAGTCAAAGACGTGATGCACAAGGGTGTCGACTGGGTCAGCCCCAACACCCCAATCACCGAGATTGCCAAACTGATGCGGGCGCATGACATCGGCTGCATTCCGATTGGCGAGGATGACAAGCTGGTCGGAATGGTGACCGACCGCGATATCGTCTGCAAAGGGCTCGCGAGCCACAGCTTCGATGCCGGCCGCGCGACGGCAAGCGACGTGATGACCGAGGGCATCCATTGCTGCCGCGAGGACGATGACCTCGCCAAGGCGATGCATCACATGGAGAAGCTGCAGGTCCGCAGGCTGCCGGTGATCAACAAGAGCAAGCGGATGGTCGGCATCATCAGCCTGGGCGACGTCGGCCATTCCGCGTCCGGTGATATGCTCACCGAGACCGTCAGGAGCATTTCGGCGCATCACTGAACTTGCGGCCAGGACTTACGGCCAGGGCTCTCTCGCGATCGCCGCTCAAACAGGCGTTGAGGGGAGCCCGAGCCACGCGCTCGTCATGCAACCATCGCGCGGCACAGAAGCGACGGCGCGATGTGGCTTACTTTGCGCCGGCGTGAATGTCAGGGGCGGGCTCACTCGATCGCTTCATCAGCATCAGCGTCGACGCTGCGGCGCGCAACTATGACCAAGCGAGATCGCGCGGCCGGACCGGGCCGCCGTCGGATAGGGTCGCAGCAACAAGTCGAGGAATATCGCGGATTTGGCGCTCCCTAGGGGAATCGAACCCCTGTTTCAGCCTTGAGAGGGCGGCAAGTTTTTTCTTGGCCGGTTCACATTTGTTCGCCACAATCCAACCTTATCAATTACTTAGCTAAAACCAGTCCGTCACTGTTCGGCCCTGTACGCCAGTGCTTATTCGACGGATATTCGACGACTTTGGGGGCGGGGTGCTGTGACGAAAACACTGACAGAGGCTCAGATCACAACCGCCAAGGCGCGCGCCCGGTTGGACTTTGGCACGCATTGGCGCCGCCTCGATGCCGAGGCGCACCTTGGCTATCGCAAGGGCAAGCGGAGCGGCGTGTGGTTCGTGCGTTGGCGCAATCACCATCGCGGAGCCAACTACAAGCAGGCGCCGGTCGGCGTCGCCAACGACGTCAACGACAAACCTGCCGAAGGAACGCTGACTTTCGAGCAGGCGGTGACACAAGCGCGGGAACTCGTCACTCGGTTTAGAATAGAAGCGGCGGCGCAAGCCGCCGGGCCAGCCCCCACCGTGCGGAAGGCTGTAGAGACATACATCGGGGAGCGTAATGCCCGTGACAGCCGGAGGGCTGGCCGCGAGGTTCGATCCGATGCTGGTCACCGCTTGCGTCGCTACGTTCTTGGTCAAGAAGAGCGCGGTAGCCAGGAAGCCATTGAGGCTGCCTCTCTCGCCGAAGTCCATTTGCACGCGCTACAGGAAGATCACCTCCTCACCTGGCGAGAGGAGCTTCCTGTAGAATTAAGGGGCACGACAAAGCAGCGGCTCATAAACGACCTGAAGGCGGCGCTGAATGCAGCATGGCCACGCTTGACGGCGGAACAAAAGAAGCTGAATCCAACATTTCCCTCGATCGTGAAAGACGGGTTTAAGGCTGAACGCATTGATGACGATGATGAGATATCTGTCGCCCGAGACAATCAAATACTCACGGACGCGCAGATCAACACCTTGCTTCGAGCCGCATGCGAGATCGACGACGAGCAGGGATTTGAAGGCGACCTATATCGCATTGTCGTGTGCCTCGCAGCAACCGGCGCGCGGTTTGCACAGGCGAGGCGGATGCGCGTCAGTGATGCACAACGGAAAGAGCTACGCTTGATGGTACCGGGTTCCTACAAGGGACGCGGCGGCAACGGTGGCTCCGTCCCAGTTCCGGTGGGCGAAGATGTCATGGAAGTCCTCTTACCGGAAATCTTAGATCGCCCGAGAGACGCGCTGTTGTTCGAGCGATGGAGGTATGAGCAGGAAGCCGGTAGCATCGTCTGGAGAAAGTCAGAACGCGGTCCGTGGAAGACGGCAGAACTTACTCGTCCGTGGCATGCCATCCGCGAGCGCGCAGGGCTGCCGGAAGCCATCCCTTATGCGTTACGACATTCCAGTATCGTACGCGGCTTGCGAAACCGGCTCCCTATTCAGCACGTTGCTAAACTCCACAACACTTCCGTGAAAATGATCGAGCGGCACTACGCGAAATATATCTCGACAGCCTTGGAAGATCTCGCTCGAGCAGCAGTTGTACCGCTGGTCCCGCGGCCCGGTGAAAATGCGGTCGGCGCGGATGTGGTGGTAACTCGACCATCGCCGATTAGTTCATAAATCTTGGTCCGCCCGACACCGGTCACTTCACAAGCCTCCGCGACGGGCAGGTCAAGCGCTGCGCAAACGGAAGCCCTCGACGAGACGCAAGGTACAATCCTAGTCGCGAGGATGGTGATATCTTGGTGGAATCATATCTGTCACTGCCTGAAGCAATGGAACATCGTTTTACCCGTCACGAACTTTACAATCGTATCTGGTCGACGCCGATCACGCGAGTGGCTGCCGAGTTGGGCACCAATACGAGCCGGTTAAGCTCCCTGCTCCGCCGCGCCGACATTCCGACGCCCCCACCCGGTTATGGATCAAGAAGGAGTTCGGCAAAGCCGTGACTCAGCCACCCCTACCTCCGGCTCCTCCAGATTGTCCCGAGCCTTTGTTGCTGGAGACCGACGCAGAGACCACACGCACACGACGTCCGGAAACTACAACGCACAAAGCCGAGCCAACGGCCCAAATGCTTTCGGATGTAGAGGCAAGGTCCACACCGGCTGCTTCATCGCCGCCAGCCACACCAGCACCACGCCCGTCTCAGCCGACGACGCTCACCCGAGAAGATCTTTATTCTGGTGTGTGGGAAATGCCCATGTCCCGGTTGGCTGAACGGTACGGAATCAGCGACAACGGCCTCGCTAAGATCTGTCGTCGGGAGGACATCCCGTACCCGGCGCGGGGCTATTGGGCTAAACACGCGGTTGGCAAGGCACCGGAACGTGCGCCACTACCGGAATCCGGCCAACCTTCCCGCCCGATCACGATTTATCCGACACCGCAGCCCGAACCACCGCCTGACCTGCCGGACGACGTGCGCCGTCAGATGGAGGGCATTCACGCGGAATCGTCCTCGATGACTGTGTCCGAACGCCTCGTAAAACCGCACGCGATTATTGCCGCTTGGCTGGTAGACCATGAGGAACGAAAGCGGCGTGCGCGCCAGGAACGCGATCCGTGGCGAAAGAAGCTGTATGATCCTGGCGCCTTCAGCGACAGCGATCGGCGACAGCATCGCTTTCTCGACGCACTGTTCAAGGCAATCGAGCGCCAGGGTGGCAAGATCAGGCAAGGCGACCGGCGCGAACTCTTTGGCGAAGTTTCCGGTGAAAAGATCGAATTCCAGCTTCGTGAGAAGCACAAGGAGACCCGTCGTCTACTGACTGCAGATGAGCAGCGGTGGCGCATAGGTAACAGGGACTGGAAACAGGAGCTCGTGCCAACCGGTCGTCTTGTCTTCGAAATCAAGACTTATCTGCCCTCCGGGCTGAAGTGCCAGTGGCTGGAGACCGATACGCAGCAGCTCGAAGGCATGCTACCAGACATCGTCGCAGTATTCGTGGCCGCAGGCCCCCTACTCGTTCGGCAACGACAGGAACGGGAAGCCGCCGAGCGCGAACGCCAGCTCGCTGAACGACGCCGGTACGAGGAGCAACAAAGGAGGAAACGTGACGCCAACCGGTGGCGGTATTTCAGGGAAATTGCTGAGGACTGGAGCGACCTCGCCGCCGTACGGGATTTCCTGAGCACACTCCGTTCAATGGATATTGATCGATCCATTGAGGTCGATGGTCGCAGTGTCGGCGACTGGCTCATGTGGGCCGAGGACTGGCTCCAACGTGCAGATCCAACAGCGAGTGGCCCCGAAGACCTGTTCAGGCGGATCGCTGAGATAAAGGAATGGTCTTATCGTGACTGATGGCAACGACTAGTAGCTTCGAAAGCCTCGTACTTAGCTACTTACTATCGCCGCAGCGCTGTCTTCTTGCGGCGGGCAGCCTAACCCGCGAGGCGGCGATTTGATAATCCGCGAAAGCCGCCGTTTGCGCGCGATCCACCACCCTTTCAAATTTCCTTTGATTTAGGTCAACCTTCCCCTTCTGTTACGTGCAACTTTCTCCCCATGAACCAGCCCAACGAGCGAGGTCCGGTCAGGGAGACGCCGACGCCCAAGCCGTCGCGCCTGGAGGACGTCCGGCGAGCTATCGAGGAGTACGCGAACGATCTGCGGGAGATCATCAAGAAACTCCGTATGCGGTTGCATTGAGGCCGCGACTGTCCGTATTGGAGTCCCGCTGTCCTAGGTTGAATTGGATGGTGCGCGAATGTATCAAACGCAGTATTCTTCCTACATCGCCGGCTGGCGCATGACCCGTAGGCGCCGGCGACTGAGAGACCGATCGCCGCTCCCGCCTTCCTCGACGAGAGCCACTAATGTCCAATCTTGCCGAGCGCCTCAAGCTTGCTCGTCGCCATGTCGTCAAGGGTCGTCAGATCGTTGAACGGCAACAACTTGTCGTGCGCAGTGGCACTGTAAACATCGCAGAAGCCATCAAGCTGTTAGCTCTCTTCGAGACAACGCAGGCCATCTTCGAGGATGATCTGGACCGTCTTCTGCGAGAAGAAAGCACTCAGCTTTCCGGAACTGTCAATACCGCGCCCGCCACATACCCGGCGCAAAACCTAAGCCGCCTCGGAGCTTCTCTCGCTCTCCTCCTCAGCGCCCGAGCCCTTCTCCAGCACGGGCGGGAAGCCTTTCGTGAATCGCAGTCAAAACACGTCGCAGCCCACTTGGGACAGCGTCAACTCACCAACCGGTTCGACCGGTCGCACCTCCCTCCTGCCAGCTTAGCTGGTGGAGTTCGAGTCGCCGCGGCCGCTAGCGCCAGAATAGCGCAAGCAGCAGGATGACGGGAAGCGGGATGCCCAAGAGCCACAATAGGGCGCCTCTGCCGAATGTCATGGTCAATCCTCCTCCTTTCTGACCTTCAAGCCGCAACCACGTCCGAGGTTCCAACCGATTGGAACTTACCTGCGAAGTCGATCTTGAATCCAAAGTCCTATTGAGGAGGTACATCCATGGCCACACGCGCAGTACCGCACGCTTACTTCGCCTGGACCTGGTCGCCGGTTCTGGCGGGCGTCTTTGCTTCATTGGTCGTCCAAATTCTGCTGACGATGCTAGGCTTTGGCATTGGCCTGCTCGCCATCGATACCCCGATGGCCGCCTCCGCGCCTGCGAGCGCCGGCTGGCCCGCCTTCGTCTGGTGGGCCGTTTCGGGCATCATTGCCGCCTTCGTCGGCGGCGCTATCGCAGCCGCCAATTCGCCCGATCAGAGCAGTTTGGGGCGTGTCGGACACGCCTTGGGAGCGTGGGCGGTTGCAACGGTCATCGTGGTGGCGGCAGCAGCGATGATACCTGCTTCGGCTGGCAGCATCGCGGGCAACCTCGCCGGCCCAAGCTATTCGGCGAACGCCCGCATCGCATATTATTCGAATAACCCGACGCGTGAAACAGTCGGTTCGACGAGCAGGCCGGTGACGCAAGCTCAAATGGAGGAGGCCCGCAAGCACCTCGCCTATGCAATGCTTGCCAGTTTCTGCGCGCTTCTGTTGGGCGCCGGAGCTGCCTATGCCGCCGGAATGGCAACCACCGCCCGAGCGGTCGAAGATGCCGCAAGACCGGTGACTTGAGACCGCCTAGCTATCTGGCGGGCTCCTGTCATGGCCGGTCGCCGCTACGACTGGGCCGAGAGCTCAGCCACGACGACATCGTCCGATTCCTCACCCGCCAAATTCGTCGAGGAAAGGCGGCGACACCAAGCTCACACCATGGCGCTCCGCAAGGATGTCAATGGCAAGACCGCAAGCTGATGGAGATACACATGAGACGCACCATAATAGCAATCGCGTGCATTTCGCTCGCGACGCCGGCACTGGCCCAATCAGTCAGCGAGAAGACCGGCGTCAATTCCGTACTCGGGGTCAGCCCCTCGACGGTGGATTTTGTCAAGCAGGTCGCGATATCGGACATGTTTGAAATCGAGTCGAACAAGCTCGCACAACAGAAGGGAAATGCAGCGGAGAAGACCTTCGCTTCCCAAATGGTAACGGACCACACTAAAACCAGCACTGAGCTGAAGGAACTTGTCACCAGTGGCAAGGTGAAAGCCGAATTGCCCAGCGCTCTCGATTCATCGCATCAAAGCAAGCTCGACAAACTCAAGGGCGCCAACGGTAACGATTTCAACTCCGAGTTCAATTCGATGCAGGTCAACGCTCATAAGGATGCCGTCGACCTGTTCGAGCGATATGCCAAGGGCGGCGACAACGCGGATCTGAAGAATTGGGCCGGCAAGACCCTGCCGGCGCTTAAGCATCACCTCGAGATGGCGCAGGATCTCGACAACAAGCCCGCACCTACCGTCGGCGAGGGCAAGAAATAGCGGAGGGAGCCGCTGCTGGGCGGCTCCGCTGCCGGTTGGACGCCCAGATGGCGGTAGGTTCATTGTGAAGCCTGCGAACACCAAGGATTCGGCGACGCCCACCGGCGTCGGCCCAACGAGCGTGTCGGCTGATTGCCGCTAAGCGCCTTCGATTGATCGTGGCTTCCGCCACTGTTTAGCGCGGCGTCCGTTTTCTTTTCTTCCTCAAGCGTCTGGCTCGAGGACTGGGGCAGCCTGCTTCATCCCCAGTATGCTCAACGGCCTGAACACCCGACAGACGTCATGTGCAGCCGTCTGGAAGCGACACGAAAAGGCCTCCGTTTCCCAGGGCCTTTCACTAAGGGTACGTCCGCCGTTACCGCCTGTACAATGGTCCGAGATAACGAGCCACCATCAGTTCCCTGCGAGCAGGCATACAAGGCGCCCAATCGGAGCTATTCCGCAGCCTGGTGGTGCGCTGGCTTCTCGAGGTCTGCAAGCGGGGATACTGCCGGTCCATTGAGGGCGGTGCCATCGGGCGCGAACTGAGATCCGTGACACGGGCAATCCCAGCATTGCTCCAGCGAATTCCAGTGCACAACGCAACCGAGATGTGTGCAGCTGGCGGAATGCAAATGCAACTGTCCTGCCTGGTCCCGGCATGCGGCGACCTTTTGCAATCCGCTGCGCACCAGAGAGCCCTCCCCTGGCCGCAACCGCTCGACGGACGCTATTTCGTCCGCCGAAAGATACTCCGCTAAATTTTTCAACGGCGTGATGTTTTCGCTGATGTACTCACCAAGGTTCTTGTGGATCTTCCGTGCCGGCGAATAGACCTCCTCCCACGCGCTGGAGCCGATGGTGATGAGGTCGGCGATCAGGATGCCGGCGACGAGGCCGTTTGTGATGCCTTGTCCAGAATCGCCGCTGACGATGAAAACATGCTCTTCGTCCGGCGAGCGGCCGATGAAGCCAACGAAATCTACCGGCTCCAGGACTTGTCCTGACCAGCGATGGGTTATCGCGCCCATATCGGGCAATCGTTCGCGTGCCCAGTGCTCAAGCGCCGCGAAGCGTGCCTCGCCATCATCAGCCTCGCCGGACTTGTGGTCTTCACCGCCGATGATCACGAGCCCCTCGTCGGTAGAGAGCGGCT
Organism: Bradyrhizobium sp. WSM2793; assembly: GCF_000379585.1. Taxonomy (NCBI): domain Bacteria; kingdom Pseudomonadati; phylum Pseudomonadota; class Alphaproteobacteria; order Hyphomicrobiales; family Nitrobacteraceae; genus Bradyrhizobium; species Bradyrhizobium sp. WSM2793. The sequence continues at coordinate 206,069 of NZ_KB902773.1, forward strand.
GCAGGCGTATATAATGGTAGGGATCGAGCGTATCCCAATAGAGAGCGTCGGCCAGCACGCCGACCGGCAGCTTCGCGGCAATAACATAACTGCGATAGGGCGCCTGCTTGGTGTGGATGGCGACTTCAAGGTTGACCGGAGAGTTGGTTGCGACCACCACGTCAGCTGCCCGCACCTCGTGCCCGGATGACACTTTTACCACGAGCTCGTCCCGCTTGTGCTCGATGCTCTCGACGCAGCTGTCGGCGTAAAGTTTTGCGCCGCCGCGCTGCAGCGCGCTTGCAAGCCCCGCAAGATATTTCGTCGGATGAAAGCGCGCCTGGCCGGGGAATCGTAACGATCGCACCATGCCCTCGGAGTGGAAGGGCGTCGCAGTCTCGTGGTTCTCGACGGGAATGCCGAGCCGCTGACAGCACTCGAGTTCGTTGTCCAGCAGAGAGCTCGGCGTCTCCGGCGCCGGCACCCAGAGACCGTCGACCCTGCAGAAATCGCAGTTGATATTTTCGAGATCCTGGATCGCTTCGGCGCGGCTGATCGCGGTCATGACGCTCTGGTAGTAGAGCCGCGCACATTCCTCGCCGCGAACGCTAACGAGCTCCTTGTAATAGTCGTCCAGCGCCGTGGCGAGATGCGCGGTCGTGCGCGCCGTCATTCCGCTGCCGATGCTGCCGCGATCCAGCACGATCACGGAACGCCCGCGGCTGGCAAGCTCGTAGGCCACCGACAGCCCCGCAATCCCAGAACCCACTACAACCACGTCCGCCCGCTCGGATCCTGACAGGCTGGGAGCTTCGCCCACCGGAACATCCATCCAGAGCGATCGCGTATATTCATCTCGCACGTTCATGATGCACCCTCTCAAAAAGGGCCAACGGGAGGGCGGAAAAAGGGTTCCATTGGGATGGTCGGCAGGGCTTCACCACGTTGGCCAGAGCAGCGGACCGCCTCTCCCCGACAACATCGTTGTCCTCAGAACCTCTTTGCCTGCTCGTTTCTTATTCCGACCGCGCAAGCACGTCAGCTCGCTGCGACGCCGCGAAAAGCGACAGCTCTGAGGCGCATCCTCGGATCGGCCCATGCATCGTCGGAATTTCACGCCGGACTGGTCGGCTCGGCCGCGGCGGTCTCAACGAATTACTTTGACGATGACGCCTTCGTTCGGCTTCAGGTGGATTGGTCCCGCTACCTTTTCCTGCTTGCAGTCTAGCCCGGTCGATAACAATCGGATGCCGCAGCCTTCCCACTCCCAAAGCCGTGGTTCTCCGGAAATATTGAGACCAACGAGGATTTGCGTATCGTTCATCCTACGTTCGAACGAGAAGATGTCGTTCTGTGCGCGGCGTGGCAGATACTCTCCCTGCAACAGGCACGGCTCCTCCCGACGCAATGCAACGAGTTCACGGTAAAGGATCAAGAGCGAAGTCCGATCGCCCTGTTGCGCTTTGATATTGCGGGTGCGATCCGGGCTCAGCGGCAACCACGGTTTGCCACTGGTAAAGCCGCCTCCCTCCGTGTCGTCCCAACGCAAGGGCGCCATGGTACCGCGCAGCTTGGCTTTTGCCATGCCACTTCCGCCAGCCTGCTGTGGCTGGGTTTGTCGTTATGGAGCACAAAGCTAAGCCATATTGCTCCTACATGAAGAGACGCGCCTGAGCATCAAGCGCTCTTGAAGATGATTGGCGGCCCAACAGTTATCTTTTCCTAGCCGCTCGACCATGCCCGGAGGTCTGCGCGTTGTCCCGGCGGCTGCAGCAAGTTGGCATGGTATTCGCCTTGACAACCGAAATCCTGAGTCTAGCTCGGCAATTGCTCCCATCTTTCAAAAAACCGCAGGTTGGGGTTTGGCTATCATCAGCCAGAGTATAGCGGCTACGGCAGTGAACGCTGGAATGCCGAAGGCGAACCA